>NZ_JBEZLR010000015.1:0-128293 GCF_040652275.1 Streptomyces sp. NPDC048275 | reverse complement strand
CGGCACCAGCCGCATGGGGCCAGACTCGGCGCAGGCTTCCACCTGCACACCCACGCCACCCCCGCCCCACGGACGGGACGGCCACCGGGACACCCTGAGATCTCTTTTCCAGGACCGAAGCCGGGCCGAAAACCCAGCCCCACCCCGGAAAACCTAAACTCATCTGCGACGCTGGCCATACGCCAGCGGTACTGGAGCCTGGGTGCCATCTGGTACGGCCGTCTCCACATCCTTGAGGCCCGTCTCGCGGCCGTTCAGGAGGACATCGCGACCGGGCGGGTGCACGTCGTACGCGGCGGGAAGAAGCTTGCCAGGAACCGGCACAACCTGGCCGCCGCGGGGCTCAGCGAGACGGCTTCTAGGGGTCACCGGGAAACCGCAGTGGCTCACGGTGCCGACTGGATGTCCCCGCGCGTGGAGGACGCGATGGTGTCGCGGTGCGCGAAGTCGCCCGGGGGGATGCCGGGGTGGTGTCCGAGCCGGGCCGGCGGCACTGCGGCCGAGGGGCCGAGGGTGAGCCGGGAGACGATGCGGTAGCGGTCGCCGCGGTAGATCGAGTGGACGTATTCGACGGGCTGACCGGTGGTGTCCGAGGTGAGCCGCTCGAAGAGCAGCGCCGGGGACAGCTCGGGGACGTCGAGCAGCTCGGCCTCGGCGCGCGTGACGACGGTCGGCTCGATCGCCTGTACGGCCTCCTGGACGTGCACCCCATGCTGTTCGCGCAGGTGCTCGTACAGGTCACCGGCTTCCAGCTCCTGAGCGGACAGGGCGGGGACCAGATCGGCCCTGATGTGCAGATGCTCGATGGCCATCGGGGCGCCGTCGACCAGGCGCAGTCGTGCCACGTACACGATCTCGGCGGCGGGTGAAAGGCGCAGCTTGCGGCCCACGCGCGCGCCTGCCGGGATGGTGGTGAACTCCAGCAGGCGGCTCGACCAGGTTCCGGAGGCCTGAGGAACCGTCATGGTCTGCTGACCGGAGACGAGTTCCTGGGTGATCTTCTCGGGTGCGACGAACATGCCGCGGCCGTGTTCCCGTACCAGAAGACCCGCGGCGACGAGCTCGTCGACCGCCGCGCGCAGGGTCGGGCGGGACACGCCCAGCCGGGCGCACAGGGAGCGCTCGGAGGGGATCGCGTCCCCCGGGCGGTGCGACTCGACGAGGTCGAGGATGAAGTCGCGAACTCGCTCCCGTTTGAGCACCGCACCTGGTTCGTCGGCCTTCATGTTGCACTCCCTCATGCGCGGAATCCCCGGTTACCCAGCTGACCAGTTGACCAGTGGTCGCCCGCAACCGCCCTCTCGGCCAGGGAAGTGTAACTGTCACCGAGCGTTGATCGTCCAGATCCCGACCGGCCTGCAGACCAAAATCCCGCGATGTACAGGGGGTTGACGCTCTCGATTGGTCTATGCCACCTTCATCCCCACATCAAGAGGTGAGCTGTCCAGTGGACTTCACTGGTCAGGTGGTCAGGTCATGTCCTCCAGAGGTGAACCGTGAAGCTCCGCTTGTTTGCCGGTGTGTCCGTGCTCGTGATGACGGCCGGGCTGAGTGCCTGCAGTAGCTCCTCCGATGCCTCCGACGACAGCTCCGACGGGAGCACCACCATCGACGTCTGGTTGATGCGCGACAGCGTCTCGGCCGCGTTCCAGAACGACTTCGTCAAGGGCTTCGAGACTGCTCACCCGGACATCAAGGTCAAGGTGCAGATCCAGGAGTGGGACGGAATCGGCGAGAAGGTGACGGCGGCCCTCGCCAGCAACGACGCACCGGACGTCATCGAGACCGGAAACACCCAGGTCGCCCAGTTCGCGCAGAGCGGCGGGCTGCTCGACCTCAGCGACAAGGTCGACGAACTCGGCGGGAAGGACTGGCTCAAGGGCCTCGCCGAGCCGGGCGCCTACGAGGGCAAGCAGTACGGCATCCCCTACTACGCCGCCAACCGCGTCGTCATCTACCGGACCGACCTCTTCAAGAAGGCGGGCATCGACGCGTCCGCCATCAAGACCCGCGACCAGTGGATCGCCGGCACCGAGAAGCTCAACACCGGTGACACGCAGGGCATCTATCTGCCCGGCCAGAACTGGTACACCTTCGCGGGCTTCGTCTGGGACGAGGGCGGCGACCTCGCCACCGAGTCCGGCGGCAAGTGGAAGGGCACGCTGGACACCCCCGAGGCGATCCGCGGCATGGAGTTCTACGAGAAGCTCCAGGCCCTCGGCAAGGGCCCCAAGGACGCCGACGAGGCAAACCCGCCGCAGGCGGACGTCATGGCCAAGGGGAAGGTCGCCCAGATCATCTGGACACCCGGCGGCGCCAACGCGGTCATCGAGAACAACCCCGCGCTGAAGGGCAAGCTCGGCTTCTTCCCGATCCCGGGGAAGACCGCCGGCACACCCGGCGCGGTCTTCACCGGCGGCTCCGCCCTCGTCATCCCCACGGCGTCCGCCAAGCAGGACGCGGCCTACACCTTCATCAAGGAACTCAGCGGCGACACCTGGCAGAAGAAGCTCGCCGTCGCCATGAGCTATGTCCCGAACAAGACCACCCTGGCCGGCGCGGTCGCCTCCGACCCGGGCGCCGCGGCCATGGCGGTCGGCGCCGCCGAAGGCCACGCCACGCCCAACACACCCGGCTGGGCCGCCGTCGAGGCCAAGAACCCGATCAAGGACTACATGACGGCCGTTCTCACCGGAGGCGACGCCCAGAAGCAAGCCGCCACCGCATCCGACGCCATCACCGCGGCGATGAACTCCGGCTCCTGAACCGTCCACGCACCGGAAGGAGGAGCGCCGTGTCGGCCGCCGTCCGAGAGCAGACCGCGCCTCGCCCCCCACTCGGCACCGGGCCACCCCGGCGCTCCACCGGCCCAGGACCGCGCCGCCGCGAGAAGACCGCCGACCGTGGGGTCTGGCCGTACGTCCTGATCGCGCCCGCCGTCCTCGGCACGCTCTACCTGCTCGTCTATCCCCTGGTCCGCGCCGTGGTGATATCGCTGCAGGACTTCGGACTGCGCCAACTCATCCTGGGCGACGCGCGTTTCGTCGGATTCAAGAACTACGAGACGCTGCTGAGCGACGGCCGCTTCTGGGAGGTCGTGCGTCGCACCTTCCTCTTCATGGCGATCAACGTCGTGCTGATCATGGCGCTGTCCACGCTGGTCGCGCTGATGATCGAGCGACTCGGCCGGTTCGGCCGTACCGCGGTCCTCAGCGCGCTCGTGCTGACCTGGGCGATGCCCGTCATCGCGGCGACCACCGTCTTCCAGTGGCTGTTCCACTCGGAGTTCGGCATCGTCAACGCGGTCCTGACGGACCTGGGGTTCGAATCCTTCGACCGCTACCCCTGGTTCGCGCACGGTCCGGCCGCCTTCGCCATCCTGGTCACCCTCATCGTGTGGCAGTCCGTGCCGTTCGCGGCGATCACCCTGTACTCGGCCCTCACCACCGTCCCCGCCGAGCTGTACGAGTCGGCGCGACTCGACGGAGCATCCGGTCCACGGATATTCCGCTCCATCACCTTCCCGATCATCCGGCCGATCTTCATGCTCGTGTTCTCGCTCGAAGTGATCTGGACGTTCAAGGCGTTCGTCCAGATCTGGGTGATGACCAACGGCGGGCCCGGGGACGCGACCACGATCCTGCCCGTGTACGCGGTACAGACCGCCCTGTCGAGCCAGCGCTACGACCTCGGATCGGCGGCCTCCATGGTCACCGTCGTGCTGATGTCGGGCGTGCTCGTCTTCTACTTCCGCCAGATGTTCCGCCAGGAGGACGAGCTCGCATGAGCACGACCCGGCCCCGCATTCGCCGCATACCCCTGAACGCCGCCGCCGTCGTCACGGTCGTGGTCTGTCTGTTCCCGGTCTACTGGATGGTCGCCACCGCGTTCACCCCGACCCGCGACATTCAGTCCGACAGCCCCCGGTTGTTCCCGGAGACCTGGACACTCGACCACTTCCGCGCCGCCGTCGGCGCCGACGGCTTCGGCCTGTTCTGGCGCAACAGCATCCTCGTCACGCTGAGCGCCGTCCTGCTCGCCCTCGTCATCGCGCTCGGCGCCGCCTACGCGGTGGCCCGGATGAAGTGGAAGGGGCGTCGGCAGTTCATGCTCATGGTCTTCATCGCCCAGATGGCGCCGTGGGAGTCACTGATCATCCCGGTCTACATCATCTCCCGGGACACCGACATGCTCGACCGGCTGCCGACCCTGACCCTCGTCTACTTCATGATGACGCTGCCCTTCACCGTCATCGTCCTGCGCGGCTTCATCGCCACGATCCCCCCGGAGCTGGAGGAGTCCGCCCAGGTCGACGGCTGCACCCGGCTCGGCGCGTTCCGGCACATCGCGTTCCCACTGCTGGCACCGGGCCTGATGGCCACCTCGCTGTTCGGCTACATCACCGCCTGGAACGAGTTCACGTACGCCAACTTCCTCATCATCAAGCACCAGGACAACCGCACCCTGCCCGTGTGGCTGTCCTCGTTCCGGAACGTGTTCGGCACCGACTGGGGCGCCACCATGGCCGCCTCGACCCTCTTCGCCGCCCCGGCACTCGTGGTGTTCCTGCTGCTCCAGCGCCACGTCACCTCCGGCTTCGCGGCCGGCGCAGTCAAGGGCTGACCTCACACACCCCGCGACCCCGTTCCGGAGACGATCCATGCCCGCACACCGACCCACACCCGCTCTCCTGCCCCGCCCCACCGAGGCCGCGTTCAGGCCCGGCCACTTCACCCTCGACGCCGACACCACGCTGCACATCGGCGCAGGCGCCGAACCGGCCGCGGAACTGCTGCGCACCCTGCTCGCCCCCGTCACCGGGCTGCCCCTGCGGCCGTCCCCGGACGGACAGTTCGCCCTGGCGCTCGACTCCGGCCTCGGCGATCTGGGCGAAGAGGGGTACGTCCTCGCCATCGACCCGCACGCCGTGCTGCTGCGCGCCGCGCACCCCACCGGCCTGCTGCGCGGCATCCAGACGATCCGTCAACTCCTCCCCTTTGAGGCCCTGTCGGCGATCCCGCAGCGCGGTACGCCGTGGCTGCTGCCGTGCGCCGACATCACCGACGTCCCGCGTCACCCCTGGCGCGGCGCGATGCTGGACGTCGCACGCCACTTCCAGCCCGTCTCCTACCTGCGCCGGTACGTCGACATGCTGGCCCTGCACAAGATCAGCGTGTTCCATCTGCATCTCACCGACGACCAGGGCTGGCGCATGCCGGTCGCCGCCCTGCCCAAGCTCACGGAGATCGGCGGCCACCGTGCCGAGTCCCAGAAGGGCCCGGCCGGCAGCGACACGTACGACGGCGTCCCGCACGGTGGGGCGTACACGCGGGCCGAACTCGCCGCCCTGGTCCGGTACGCGGCCGCTCGCGGCGTCACCGTCATGCCGGAGATAGAGATGCCCGGGCACGTACGCGCAGCCCTCGCCGCCTACCCCTCACTGGGCAACCACCCGGAGCGCACCCTCGACGTCTGGACGCGCTGGGGCGTGTGCGACACCGTCCTCGGTGTCCACGACGAGGCCCTCGACTTCTGCCGCACCGTCCTCGACGAGGTCATGGACGTCTTCCCCTCGCCGTACATCCACGTCGGCGGCGAGGAGTGCCCCACCACCGAGTGGACGCACAGTGTCGCCGCACGCGAACGAGCAGTGGCGGAGGGTCTGCCGAAACCTGAGGCCCTGCACGGCTGGTTCCTCGGGAAGATCGGCGACTTCCTCGTCCGGCACGGACGCCGCCCGGTCGGCTGGGCCGAGACCGGCGCCGAACTGCCCCTCGACTTCACCGTGATGACCTGGCGCGACTCGGCCCACACCCTGGCGGCGGCCCGTCGCGGCCACCCGGTCGTCAGCGCCTACCACCGGGCCACCTACCTCGACTACGCCCAGTCCGACGACCCGCACGAGCCTCCGGCCCAGCCCGGAACCGTCGTAGATCTGCGCGCTGTCCATGCCCACGACCCCGTACGCGAGGACGCGGACGACCAGGCGGCCGGGCGGGTGCTCGGCACCCAGGCCCAGCTGTGGACCGAGTTCGTCACGACGCCCGCCCACATCGAGTACCTCACCTACCCGCGGCTGTGCGCCCTCGCCGACCGCGGCTGGAGCGGCACGACCGACTGGGCCGACTTCCGGTCCCGCCTCGACGCGCACACGGCCCGGCTCGACGCGCTCGGCATCCAGTACCACCCCTGACCTGTCCCATTCCGGGAATCACCCCACCTTTCTGGAGAGGAACAACGATGAGATTCGCGAAGAACCGGCTGCGCGCCACCGCACACACCGCCGTCGCGGTGGCCATGGGCGCCGCCGCGCTCACCGCACTCCCGGCCACCGCGACCGCGGCCGCCGACGGGCTGAGCGTCCAGTACCGGACGAGCGCCACCGGAGCCGCCGCCGACCAGGCCGAACCCTGGTTCAAGGTGAAGAACACCGGCACCGCGAGCGTGCAGTTGAGCGGCGTCAAGGTCCGGTACTACTTCAAGGCCGACTCGGCGAGCGCGACCTATCGCTTCGCCTGTTCCTGGGCCGTCAGGGGCTGCGCCAACGTCACGGGCACCTTCGGTACGCTCGCCAACCCGACCGCCACCGCCGACCGCTACCTCGAGATCGGCTTCACCTCCGGTGCCGGCTCGCTCGCTCCGGGCGCCGACACCGGCGACCTGCAGCTGCGCTTCTACCAGTCGACGTGGGCGTCGCTGAACCAGAGCGACGACTACTCCTTCGGCGCCTCCCAGACGTCGTACGGCGACTGGTCCAAGGTCACGGCGCAGCTGGCCGGCACCACCCTGTGGGGCCAGGCCCCCGCGGGCAACGGGCCGACGGACCCGCCGACCGACCCGCCGACCGATCCTCCGGCCGACGGCGCCACGCTGTTCGACGACTTCAACTACAGCGGCCACACCGACCCGAAGATCTCGGCGAACGGCTGGAGCGTGCGGTCCAACTCCGGTGGCCCCGGCGTGCCCGGAGCCACCTGGGCGCCCGAGAACGTCACCTTCTCCACCACGGGCGGCAACTCCCTCATGAACCTGGAGACCTCGACCGCCGGCACCGGAGCGAGCACCGAACAGACCGAGATCCTCACCAAGTCGATGAAGTTCAAGAACGGCACCTACGCGGCCCGGGTCAGGTTCAGCGACGCGCCCAAGTACGGCCCGGACGGCGACCACCTCGTCCAGACGTTCTTCACCATCAACGACCTCAAGGCACCGCTGGCGGACGACTACGCCGAGTACGACTTCGAGTACCTGCCCAACGGCGGCTGGGGCGAGCCGTCGAACATCCTCTACACGACGTCCTGGGAGACCTACCAGGCCGACCCGTGGGTGGCGGTCAACCAGCACACCGAGAGCCGCCAGAGCTTCAGCGGCTGGCACGACCTGGTGCTGACCATCGACAACAGCACCATCAAGTACTACGTCGACGGGCAGCTCTTCGGCACCCACGGCGCCGCGTACCTGCCGGAGCGGCCCATGTCGATCAACTTCAACCAGTGGCTGATCGACCTCGCGGGCCAGACCAGCACCACCGCGCGAGCGTACGACCAGCAGGTCGACTACGTCCTGCACGTCAAGGACCAGGTCCTGACGCCGGCGCAGGTCACCGCCAAGCTGAACGCGTACCGCAGCGCGGGCACCACGTTCCAGGACACCGTCCCCAGCAGCTGATCCCCTTGCCCGACGACGGGGGCGAAGGTGACCGCGCACTCGGTGCAGATGCACCGAGTGCGCGGTCCTCCTGCGCGCCGCCTCAGGAGGTGAGGTAGCAGGTCTTGCTCACGCCGGGCAGCGGATCGGTGCCGAATACCGCCGTCGTGCAGCCGGTGCCGCCGGTGAACGACTTGTAGAGGAAGCGGCCCCGTGCGCCGTAGGCGACGGTCCGCTGTCCGCTGAAGGCGCACGTTCCGCCTTCGGCGGAGCAGGCCGTGGCATAGCCGGCCGGGCCGCCGGTGGCGGTGTAGCAGGCCTTCGACTCCCCGGAGATCGGGTCGCCGAACGTGGCGTCGGTGCACGGGGTGTTGCCGGTTGCCGTGATCGTCGCGAACGCGCCGAAGGCTCCGTACATCACCGGCTGTCCGGCGGCGGCCGAACAAGTGCCGTTCTGGTCCGCGCACTTGGTCCAGCCACCGGCCGGTGCTCCGGCGGGCGGCAGGTAGCAGGACTTGGCGACTCCGTCGATGGGATCGCCGAAGTGCGCGTTGGTGCAGGCGACGGAGCCGTTGGTGACCTGGTGCGCGAAGTTGCCGTTGGCGCCGTAGGCGACGTCACGGTTGTAGCCGGGTACGGCGCAGGTGCCGCCCTCGGCTGCGCAGACGGTGTATCCGGGAGGACCGCCCGCGTCGGCGACGTAGCAGGACTTGACGAGATTCGACGCCGGGTCGCCACCGAAGGAGGCGTTGGTGCAGGCGGTGCTGTCGGTCGCCGTCTTGTAGGTGTACGTCCCGGCCCCGTAGGCCACCGCACGGGTGCCGCTGAAGGAGCAGGTGCCGCCCTCGCCCGCGCACCGGGTGAAGCCCGCCCGCAGCGCACCGGTGCCGGGTTCGCCGGGTGCCGACGGGTTGCCCAGTCCGGTGGCGGTCACGCTGTAACTGCCCGGGGCGACGCCGGTGAGGTACACGTAGGTGTCGTCCTGGCTCGCGCCGGTGATGCCGGAGGTGGGCGTGAAGGTTCCGTTGCTCCAGACGACGTTGCCGTTCACGGACACCGAGATGTTGCCGCCGCCGAACTTCGGGACGCCGATGCGGCCGGTGGTGCCGGACGGGCTGGAGAGGTTCGCCGAGTAGGTGCCGGCTGCCGGGTTGCGGGACCAGGAGGCGTTGATGGCGCCCTGCGGCATGGTGATGCGGCCCTCGGCGCTGGTCAGGTCGCCGGGGTGCGGGACGAAGCGGTACGCGCCGGTCGCCGACTCCGGTGCGGTGCCGAGCACGTCGAAGGTGAGCGTGGAGGTGGGCGCGGTGGACCAGCCATGGGCCAGGCTCATGAACGAACCCCCGTAGGCGAGGCCGCCGTCGGCCTTGATGCCCTCCCAGAAGGTGCTCTTGGTGCCGATGTCGCTGTTCAGCATGTGGCCCCAGGTGCGGCGGATCTGCGCGAGGGCGCCGTAGTCGTCATTGGCGGTGAAGCGGGCGTTCAGCTCCATGCCGCCGGCGAAGGGCGACACATTGCCGCCCCATTCGGGGGTGGTGGGGCCGTAGATACCCCAGCGGGTGCCGAGCTGGGTGATGATGCTCCGCGACTTCGCGGTGGAGTCGGTGAGCCCGTACCAGACCGCGAGCGAGTTGCCGTCCTGCGGGTACAGACCGCTGGTCGGGTTGTCCTTGTACATGCCCTTCGAGGCGTCCCACAGGCGGGAGTTGGCCGCGGACTTGATGGCGGCAGCCTTGGCGGCCCAGCTCGCGGCGAGCGCGCTGTCGCCCTCGACCGTGGCCAGCGTGGCGCCGCCCTTGAGCGCGGCGTACAGCAGCGCGTTGGCGGAGATGTTCTCTCCGCCCTGGCCGACCCGGGCCCAGTCCTGGGTGCGGGTCACATTGAGGAGGTTGTTGCCGCCGATCTTGTTGATGATGAAGGCCATCGCGCGCTTGTAGTTGGCCCATCGGGAGTCCAGCCACGTCCGGTCGGCCGTGTACGTGTAGTACGTCGACGTACCCAGGAGTGTCCAGGTGTGGTAGGTGTCCGAGCCGGTGAGGTTGAACGGCGGTCCCGACCAGGGGATTTCGCCCTCCGCCGACTGCACGTTGTACATCGTGGTGAGCGCGTTGCGGGTCGAGGTGAGGTCGTTCGAGTAGGCGTACTGCGTGGGTACGGCGATGCCCAGGTCGCCGGGCCACACCGTACGGTCACGCTTGGCCCCGTCGACCAGGACGGAGTCGCCCACGCCGACCGTGGCGCCGTTGTCCCACTCCGAGGTCGGCGGGGGCCAGGCGCGGCCCTGGTCGGAGGCGATCGTGTTGAGCTGCACGGTGTACGCCCCGGCGTACCAGATGCGGTTGAGCAGCTCGTCGCTGGAGGAGAAGTAGTTGGCGTAGTCGGCCGGGTTGGCTTTCCCCGGAGCCGCGGTGAAGTCGAGGCTGACGCCCGTGAGGTCCACCCAGCCCGAGCTGTCGAGGAAGACGGTGAGGTAGCGGAATCCGCCACGCTGTCTCGCGGTGGGCATCGTGTAGGTGCCGTTGGCGGAGGCCGTCGCGTAGAGCGCCCCGTCCTCGCCGTCACGGCCGCTGCTGCGGTCGCTGTTGTTGCCCACGTACAGGGACGACTCACTGAAGGCCAGGCCGACCCGTTGGCCGCTGCCGCTGGTACTGCCGAAGGACAACGTTGCCATACCGCCGACTTCCTTGCCGAAGTCGAGGGTGACGGCCGACTGCGAGCCGGAGATCCGCGTCGGCTGTCCGCTGAGGACGTTCTGCGGGTTCGCGACGCTGCCGGACGTTCGATGGACGGCGGTCGGCTTGAGGGTGCGGGAGGTCGGCGAGTAGTTCAGGGCGTCAAGGGCCGCCTTGCTGACGCCTGTTGGAGTCACCGGGGTCGCCGCCGAGGCGGACGGCGCGGGACCTGCGGCCAGCACGGCGGCCGCGACCATGGCGAGGCTGAGCAAGTGGTACCGGCCTGGCGATCTGTTCAGCGGGGAACGACGGCGCACGGAAACCTCCCGGGGCGGGGTGCGGGAACACGGAGACGTGAAGTATGAAACGATTCAAAACCGTGGTCTACGAGACCCAGCGCCTGATCGGACAGTCGGATACACGAGGAGTCTCGTCGAAGTTTCACCGATGATGGGGGCGCGGAATCGAGGTGTCAACCCGTCGCGGCCACCGCGAACTGCCCCGCAACGGACTCCCGTTGAAGGCATTGACAGGGACTCGCCAAGCCGCTTCACTGCCTCGGAGACAGGTATGGACCAGTGCGCGATTCCGGCCCGGCTCGGTGCGAGCCGTCGGCCCCAGCAACGCCCACCAACCGGCTTCCCCCATCGTGAAATCGAGGCGAGTTTGCCGTGTCCTCACGAAGTTCCGACATCGTTGTCAGATCACGGCTTCTCAGCGTCCTGCTGACGGCCGCTCTCACCTTGGCGGCACTGGTCCCGGCCGCGACGCCCGCGTCCGCCGCCACCCCGGTGTGCGCACTGGCCTGTGACACGCTGGACCCCTCACAGGCCCGGCAGGAGAGCTTCCCGGTGCCGGCCAAGAACCTCAACGGCCGTCGCCTCGAACTGCACGTCTCCGACGCGGACGACATGGCCTGGGCCAGCATCGACAACGGCGTGATGGGCGACTCGGTGTGGCTGGACCGCTCCTGGGACGGCGGCGCCACCTGGGAAGGCCTGCTGGGCAAGGCGAGCATCCCGAGCACCTGGACCGGCACCAGGACGCTGATGTACAACATCACCGATCCGCGCAACCACCGACGCGGGCTGGTCCGCGCCTGCGGCGACGCCGCGGGTGTCGGCTGCACGGCGTGGGTCTATCCCACCGTCTGCGACACCCTCTGCGACGGCACCAGCGCCGGCCAGGCGGCCGGTGACGACCAGCCGGTGCCGTCGACCACCCTCTACGGCCGCACGATCCGGCTGCACGTCGACCAGAAGAACTCCATGGCGTGGGCGAGCATCGACACCGGTGGCGCCGGCGACGAGATCTGGCTGGACCGCTCCTGGGACGGCGGCTCGACCTGGCCGGGCGGCTCCTCCCTCGGCCGTACCAGCACCCCGTCCGGAGCCACCGGCACCCGGACCACCATGTACGCCACCCGCGACCCGCGCGGCCTCCTCTACGGCGGCGCGGTCCGCGCCTGCGGCCGGGAGGCCGCCCACCAGGAGGGCAGCTGCACGGCATGGATCAGGCCCGCGCCGACCAGGGCGCGTGCGGCGGCGGACGCGCTGATGACCTCGTACGACCCCTACAACGGCTGGTGGCCGAGCAGTTGGTGGAACTCCGCCGCCACCCTCACCTCCCTCATCGACTTCGCGAAGACCACCGGCAACCACGAGTACGACTGGGTCATCGCCCGCACCTTCGAGCAGAACAAGGGCGTCTTCGCCGCCGGTGTGCGCAGCTCGGACGCGATCGAGGGCCACTTCATCAGCCGTTCCATCGACGACTCGGCCTGGTGGGCCATCGCCTGGCTCGACGCGTACGACTACACCGGCGACTCCCGCTACCTCGACGAGGCCGTCACCATCGCCAACTACGTCCAGCAGTACTGGGACCCCAGCACCTGCGGGGGTGGCGTGTGGTGGGACCGCGAGCGCACCTACAAGAACGCGGTGACGAACGGGCAGTACCTCTGGCTGACCGCGGCGCTGCACCAGCGCATCCCGGGCGACACGGTATGGCTCCAGCGGGCCAGGACGTCCGCCGCCTGGTACAAGGCCAGCGGGATGATCAACTCCTCGGGGCTGGTGAACGACGGGCTGACCTCGGCCTGCGCCAACAACGGCAGCACCGTGTGGAGTTACAACCAAGGACTGGCCATCGGCGGCTTCACCGAGCTGTGGAAGACGACCGGGGACAGTTCGCTGCTGGCCACCGCGCGGACCCTGGCCGACGCCGCCATCAGCAGCCCGGCGCTGACCCGGGACGGAGTGCTCACCGAGTCCTGCGACATCGGCTCGGCGGCCTGCGACGACAACCAGAAGCAGTTCAAGGGCATCTTCATGCGGCACTTCGCCGACCTCGCGAAGGTCACCGGTTCCAGCACCTACCAGGGCTACATCCAGAAGCAGGCGGACACGCTGTGGGCGCAGGACCGCAGCTCCCTCAACGCCCTCGGTCAACGCTGGGCCGGCACCAGCCCCAACCAGACCGACTGGCGCACCCAGGCCAGCGCCCTCGGAGCGCTCACCGCCGCCGCGGGCTGAGGACCGCTTCTGGGAACTGACGGCACGCGGGCCCCCGCCCCGGGTTGTGGGAGCGGGGGCTCGGGCCGTCGATGCCACTCGCCGCGCCACGGCCAGGGAGGAGCACCGCGGCGCCCAGCAGTTCCCTGTCGGTCAGAGACGGGCCACAGCCTCGCGTGCACGCACGGGCATCAGCTCCGGTTCAGCCCTGGCCGCCGGCCTTTCCGCACTCCGGGTAGAACGTGCGCAGGCCGGAGCTGGGCATGTTGCTCGGGGTCTCGTCATCGGTCTGGTCCGCGTAGACGCTGTACCTGCTCGTGTCGGCGGTACTGTCGGCGAGTCCCGTATCCCTGTCGCCGAGACGCGCCTGCGTCTGATAGACGCCGTCGCCGGCGTAGGCGAACACCGCCAGGTCGGGGTAGGGGTCGTGATCGTAGTCGGCCACGGCGATGCCACGTGTCTCGCCGAGGTCGAGATGCCGGGTGTGCTGTCCCCGGCCGGAGGCCGAGAAGGGGCCCGACACCAACTCGGCCACGGTCGGCTCGATCGGGTCGTCTCCTCGCTTCTGCCCGGTGGCCACGACGACCAGGTCGTCCCACCCGTCGCCGTCGAAGTCGGCCACCGCCGCCAGCACGTCCTCCTCTTTGCCGCCGGAGCCGCCGACCAGCTTCCTCACCCCGACCGGCGTGCCATAGCCCGCCTCCTTGCCGAACGCGACGGTCAGTTGAGCACCGGTGTGGGAGGGGTCGGAGACGCGGTCTGTGACACCGTCGCCGTCGATGTCGGCCAGCAGACCCCCCGACAGCGTCACGCACGACGTGACCGAGGGTCTGCCCGTGGGGCGTGGAGGTGCCCCTACGACGGCCTCACCGCACGCACCGAGCAGCGCCGCGGCTGTCGCCAAGGCAGCCGCCTGCCTGAACAGCCGTGCACGCCCGCTCGGATGGCTCGTTGCTCGCATGACTGGACAGGCACCTTTCAGGCAGCGCAAACGATCGGCTGAAGCTCCGAGCGTAGACGGCAACGGCGGGGGGAATGGCCGAGACTGCCGCCGCGCACCGGGTGCCGACCCGGCAGGGGGAAAGGCCTGCTCGCTCAGCGGCAGCCTCGTATCGGCGGGAGTCGCCCACTGTCGAGGGCCCGAGCCGCATGGGGCTTGCGTCGTCCTCCTGGAAGTGCGCGGCGTCGTCCCGGGAAGACACTGGCGCTGGGGGATTCGCCTTCCTCCCCAGGCGGACCTCCTCCATATCAAGCACTTCCTGAACGGCGCGCGACACTCGGCACGCTGTGGACCAAGGGCTCGGGCAGCCTGCGCCTGAGCGGGATCAGGAGCGGTGCGACCGCGGCACCGGCGGGGGCCCGCCCTCGCATGACGGGCCCGGCGCTCACTTCTTCGAGGTGTTCGAGCGGCCGGCGTCCTCCCGATACAGAACGAGGTGCTCGTGGAAGAGCACGCCGTCCCGGACATCACCGGTGGCGGTGAAGCCGGTGTCGTCGACGTAGTCGATGTGGTTGCCGGTGACGGTGTAGCTGCCGGTGTAGGCGCTCTGCCGGTTCCCACGGGCCTCGTCGTAACGGCCGTTCGGGAGAAGTTCCTGACGGATGTGGCCGTCTGCCGTGACCCACATGCCGACGAAGGGGTGAGGCGTTGCGTTCGTGTTCATGGCTCCACGGTCGCGCCCCGACGCACGGGGAACCAGGCCGCGCCTTTCTCAGGAGCCGCGTTCCTGGGAGCCTGGCACCCACCCACAGCTGCGGCGATCGCGAGCAGGCTGCGCTCCAGGGGCGCCGCGCCCCAGGGGCGCCGCGCGCTACCGCTCAGACCGCAGTCCGCTCCACGGGGATCCACAGCTCCGCGTCCGCCTGTGCCCCGTCCTGCGACAGCCGGGTCCGCAGGATCTCGGGCCCCTGCCGGCTCCGGTACGGATTGGACGGGAACCACTGCGTGAACACGTCCCGCCACAGGAACTGGAGCGCCTGCGGAAACGGCCCGGAGTTCTCGAAGACGGCCCACGTGCCGGCCGGGATGGTGAGCGCGTCCATGTCCTCAGGCACGGCGGCGCGAGTCACCACGCCGTGGTAGTAGTCGAGTTCGGTTCCCTCGGCGCGGCTGTCGTCCAGATTGTCGCTCACCGAGACGATCCCCTCCGGCTCCTGATCGGACAGGTTCTGGATCCGCTCCAGCGTCTCCTGTCCGAGGCCCCGGATGAAGGCGGCGATGGCCGGGTTCACCCCCTCGTGCACGAGGGGGACACGCGCCTTCCTGCCGACCACACGGAATTCCTCCTTCTCCACGACCCTGTACCGCATGCTGCTACTCCCTTCGACGATGAGGCGGAAGGACATCCGTGGCTGGGACTGCAGACTCGCACCGAGCCGCCTGGCCTCGCCGGGGCCGACACCGTGCATCGCGCGGAACGCACGCGCGAACGCCTCCCCCGAGGTGTAGCCGTAACGCACCGCGACCTCCAGCAGCGTCCGCTCCCCGGCCAGCACCTCGGCACCCGCGACCGTCAGCCGCCTGCGCCGGATGTACTCCGAGAGCGGAATCCCCGCCAGCGCGGAGAACAGCCGCCGGAAGTGGTACTCCGACGTCACCACGATCCGCGCCAGGTCGGAAACCTCGATCCGCTGATCAAGGTGGCACTCGATGTACTCCATGGCTTGGTTCAGCCGCTCCAGCACCCCGGCCTCCTTCCCTTTCGATCACTCACGTTAGGAAGGACCCACCCTGCCGGACCCGACATCCTGTGCCCGGTCCGGTCGGGTACGCCAGGCCCCCGACGGCCTGCGCACACCACACCTGCATCAACCACAACGACGGGCGCAGGAGCCGTGATCACATCTCAACCAGGGCCTAGCTAGGGCCTGTCCGGCGGATCATGCCGCGGACGCGGGGCTTGGCACGCCCATCTGCGGCGTTGTCGTCGGTCAACGACTCCCCCACTCTCGACTTCGCTCGAGCGGGGGGACCCCCATCGCGTCGCCTCCCTCCTCCGCCTTGCAGCCGCACGCACCAAGCCCCGCTCACCGGCACCTACGAGGTGCCGGTGCTTCCCTCCAACCTGATCCGCCGGACAGGCCCTAGCGGACGAGAGCCTCGGACACGGCCCACAGCCGGGCCGCGTTCTCCCGATCCAGGGCGTACGGCGCGACGCCGGCGACGGCACCGGCTCGCTCGGCGACCGGCTCGGCCTCGGCACAGTCCTCGAAATAGCGGCCGGTGATGCCCTCGACCGTCGGTGATGCGACCAACAGCACCGAGGTCGCGGCGCCCTGCTCCACAGTCTTCTGCGGTGGCAGTGCGAGTTCGCCCGAGGCGATGAAGTCGGCCACCTGTTGCATGTCCATGTGCCGGGCCAGGGACGTGTCCGCGATGTTGCCCGGCATCAGAGCGTTGGCGGTGATGCCGTCGTCGGCCCATCGCTCGGCGGCGCCGACGGCGAACAGGGCGTTGGCGGTCTTCGACTGCCCGTAGGAGGTCCAGGGGTCGTAGGGGCGGAAGCGGTAGTCCAGGTCGTCGAAGACGACCGGGGAGAAGAGGTGGCCGATGGAACTCACCGAGACGATCCGCGCGCCGTCCGCCGCCGCGAGCGCCGGGTGGAGGCCGACGGCGAGGGCGAAGTGGCCCAGGTGGTTGACGCCGAACTGCGTCTCCCGGCCGTCAGGTGTGCGGGTGAGTTCCGGCGGGGCCATCACTCCGGCATTGTTGACCAGGATGTGCAACGGGCCGTGCCAGGCCGCCACGAACGCCGCGACCGTCGACCGGTCGGCCAGGTCGAGCCGCCCCACTGTCAACTGTCCTGATTCGGGCGGCAGTTCTGCCTCCAGGCGCGCCGCCACGCGGGCGCCCGCGTCGGTGTCCCGCACGGCCAGGGTGACGTCGGCGCCCGCCGCGGCGAGCACCCGGGCCGTCTCCACCCCGATTCCGGAACTGGCTCCGGTCACCACGGCCCGGCGGCCGTGCAGGTCGACGCCGTTGATTACCTCGGCGGCGGTTGTGCTTGCCCCGAACGTGTGGGGCGTCTGAGGTGCGGACATGAGGTGAGTCTCCTGATTTGAGCAACTTGAGTGACTTGAGGAATCCGAGGGCCGCAATGTGTGTGGCTCACTTGCTGATCGCGTTCGGCGCCTCGGCGATGGGGGTTGGCCGCAGGGCGCGGCCGGGCCGCACCGGGGACGGCAGGTCCGGTCGGGTCACCGGGAAGACGGCGAGCCGCCGACGGGATCCCAGGCGTGAGCGTCGCCCACCGATGTGACACGACCGAACACGTCGTCCGTGAAGTGCCCGGCAGCGATCAACGTGTCCGGCCGTGCGGGCGCGTTCGGGAGCGGCGCGACATCGCTCGTCCAACCGACGTGATCGAGGTGCAGGTGGGTGTACACCACCGTGTCGATGCCGTCGGTGGACAGTCCTTCCGCGGCGAGGTTCTGCAGAAGCGAACCGCCCTTGAGTCGAGCGACGCCGGGCAGGTCCACGTCGACCTTTCCTACGGCCAGATCCACGAGAATCCGCCGGCCGCCGGCGCGTATCAAGAAGGATCCGAACGAGAGGATGAGCTGCCCGTCTTCGAGGTAGCCGGGGCGCGTCGTCCAGTCCACGCCGGGGAACAGGACATCTGGATCGTGAGCGCCGAAACCATCGGGGAGATAGGTGATCGGGCTTGGGGCTGTGAGTGTGGAGGGGGGGCGGGGGTGTTCTGGTCCCGCGATGGGATCTTCGTGAGGCGCCGGCCGGCTTTCAGCCGTTGAGCGTCCCCATCAGCTCGGGTGCGTAGCGGTCGCCGGTGACCACGCCGTGCGGGGCGACCGCCTCGATCGCGGCGATGTCGTCGGTGGTCAGGGTCACCTCGGTCGCGGCGACGTTCTCCTCGAGGTAGCGGCGGCGCTTGGTGCCGGGGATGGAGACGGCGCCTTGGTGCTGGACCCAGGCGAGCGCCAGCTGGGAGGGCGTGACGTTCTTGTCGGACGCGATGCGGCGGACCTCGCGGACGACGTGCAGGTTGCGGTCGAAGTTCTCGCCCTGGAACCGGGGGTCGGTCCGGCGCCAGTCGTCCTCGGCGAAGTCGTCGGGGCTGGTGATCGCGCCGGACAGGAAGCCGCGCCCCAGCGGGGAGTAGGCGACCAGGCCGATCCCCAGCTCCCGCAGCGTGTCGCGCACCCCGTCCTGTTCGATGCCGCGCTCGAAGAGCGAGTACTCGGTCTGGACGGCGGCGAGCGGGTGGACGGCGTGGGCACGCCGGATGGTCTGCGCGGAGGCCTCACACAGGCCGATGTGGCGGATCTTGCCTTCGGCGACCAGCTCGGCCAGGGCGCCGACGGTTTCCTCGATGGGCATCTTGGGGTCGATGCGGTGCAGGTAGTACAGGTCGACGTGGTCGGTGCCCAGGTGCCGCAGCGAGCGTTCGAGGGCCCGGCGGACGTACTCGGGCCGGCCGTTGAGATCGAGCAGCCGGCCGTCGTCGGTGATCTAGATGCCGGTCTTGGTCGCGACCACGGCGGCCTCCCGGCGCCCTGCCAGCGCCTTGCCGAGAAGCCGCTCATTGATGAAGGGGCCATAGCTCTCGGCGGTGTCCAGCAGGGTGACGCCGAGTTCCAGCGCGCGCTCGATGGTGGCCAGCGACTCGGTCTCGTCGGCGGCGCCGTAGAACGCACTCATACCCATGCAGCCGAGGCCTTGGGCGCCGACGGTCAGGCCCTGGCTGCCCAGTGCGCGGTGTTCCATAAGGATTCCCTCTCTGTAACTAACTGGATAGATACACACCGTAGGCCCGAGGGTCACCCATGTCAATAACTAGATAGTTACTTGCTAGGGTGGCAGGCATGCCACGGGACTCCAGCGCCACCAAGGCCCGGCTGCTCGACGCCGCCTTCACCGAATTCGCCGCCTACGGCATCGCCGGTGCCCGCGTGGACCGGATCGCGGAGGCCGCGGGGGCGAACAAGCGGCTGATCTACGCCTACTTCGGCAACAAGGAGCAGTTGTTCGACGAGGTTTTGCAACGCGCGATGACGGCGGGCGCCGAGTCGGTGCCGTTCGACGTCGAGGACCTGCCCGGATACGCAGGTGCGATCTTCGACCACCTCGTCGCCCGGCCGGACCTGATGCGCCTGCGCCTATGGAAACTGCTGGAGCGCCCCTCCGCCACCGGGATCGAACCGGACGCCTTCCGGCTCAAAGCCGCCGAAGTGGCCGACGCGCAGCAGCGTGGCGAGGTCGCCCAGGAGATGGAGCCTGCCGATCTCCTGACCATGGTTCTCGCCGCGGCCCAGGCGTGGTTCTGGGCCGCCGAGGGCGTCGACCCCGAGGAGGTCAGCCGGTCCTGGTCGCCGCAGCGACTGGCCCTGCACCGCTCGGCGGTCATCGAGGCCGCCCGCCGGATGAGCGAGCCGAAGACCGCCGGCGAATAGCAGCCCAGCCACCCGCCGGTGACCGCCGCCGCAGAAGCTTGTCTTCCGTCAGCGAGGAAGGCACCGGCTCGGGCGTCGGACAGATCGCAGACCCGTCCCGGCCCAGGCACCTCATCGCCTGCCCGACTCGGGCGGCGGGACGATGTCTCGCTTGAGGATCTTGCCGGTGGGTCCCTTCGGCAGCGCGTCCACGATCCATACCTTCCGCGGATACTTCCTGATACCCGCCGCGTGCTTGAAATGCGCGCGGTCCCCGCCACCGGCACCGTGGGTTCTCCTGCGGTGACCGGTTCAGCGTCCGGCGGGGCGGCGATCCCAGGGTGCGCCCGCTCGCAAGAGCCGGGGGTGGTCCAGACGTCGGCATCGCGTCACCGCCAGTGACGCCGCATACGGGCTCTGCTCAAGGATCGGCCCGGACTCGTCCGCGCTCGTTACCGCTTCCACCCCTCGGGGCCACGCGACAACCCAGGATCCTTAAGAGTTCCAGAGACGCTCACAGCCCCGCGATCGCGTTCCAGCGCTTCGCGAACTCCGTCCGTTCGCCGGACGTGATGTCGCGGGCGATCGCGAGCCGCCCGCGCATCATGGCGTCGGGGAAGATCAGCGGGTCCTCGGCGAGGGCGGCGGTCTCCTTGTCCTTGGCGGAGGCCAGGACGTCCTGGGCGGCCGGGACCGGGCAGACGTAGTTGACCCAGGCCGCGAGCTCGGCGGCGACTTCGGGCTCGTAGTAGTAGTCGATGAGTTTCTCCGCGTTGGCCTTGTGGCGGGCGAGGTTGGGGATCATCAGCGACTCGGACCACAGTTCGGCGCCCTCCTCGGGGACGACGAAGTGGATGCCGGGGTCGTCGGCCTGGAGCTGGATGACGTCTCCGGAGTACGCCTGGCAGGCCAGCACGTCGCCGCTGGAGAGGTCCTTGATGTAGTCGTTGCCCGTGAAGCGGCGGATCTGGCCGCTGTGGACGCGCTTCTCGACCTGGTCGCAGATCCTGTGGAAGTCGTCGGCCGTCCACTGGGTGATGTCGACGCCGTTGCCCTGCATGAGCAGCGCGAACGCCTCGTCCAGGCCGGAGAGAAGGGTGACCCGGCCCTTGAGGTCGTCGGCCCACAGGTCGGAGACTTGCTTGATCTCGCGGCCCACCCGGCGGCGGTTGTACGCGATGCCGGTGATGCCGGACTGCCAGGGCACGCTGGACTTGCGGCCAGGATCGAAGGCGGGTGAGCGGAGCAGCGGGTCGAGGTACTCGGTGACGTTCGGCTGCTTGGCCCGGTCCATCTCCTGGACCCAGCCGAGGCGGACGAAGCGCGCGCACATCCAGTCGCTGATGACGATCAGATCGCGCCCCGTCTGCTGGTGGTTCATCAGGGACGGGCTGATCTTGCCGAAGAACTCGTCGTTGTCGTTGATCTCCTCGATGTAGTCGACGGAGATCCCGGTGCGCTTCCCGAAGGCGTCCAGAGTGGGCCGCTTCGTGCTGTCCTCGTCGTCGGTGTCGATGTACAGCGGCCAGTTCGCCCAGGTCAGCCGCTTGTCGCGGGCGGAGAGGTCGGCCCCGGCGCGGTCGCCCGGTGACACGTACGCGGCAGGCACCCCGCATCCGGCCAGGGCGCCGAGCGCCGCGCCCCCGCCCAGGGTGCGCAGCAGGGACCGGCGGGACAGGGACGGGGGCTTGCGCATCACTGGCATCCCGGCAGCATGCCGTCCCCGTGCCGGCGCGGACAATGGACGCTGCGTCGAGCGGTGGCGCGCCGACCCGGCACCCTGTCGCCCCCTCCGTGCACCCGGTACGTACACCGCGGCCCCGGACAGGACCAACTCCCGTCCGGGGCCGCGCGGTTCATACGGTGATCAGCCGTCCAGCGACGTCATCACGTGCTTGATCCGCGTGTAGTCGTCGAAGCCGTACGCCGACAGGTCCTTGCCGTAGCCGGACTTCTTGAAGCCGCCGTGGGGCATCTCGGCGACGAGCGGGATGTGCGTGTTGATCCACACGCAGCCGAAGTCGAGGGCCTTCGACAGGCGCATCGCGCGGCCGTGGTCCTTCGTCCAGACGGAGGACGCGAGGGCGTACTCGACGCCGTTCGCCCACTCGACCGCCTGGGTCTCGTCCGAGAAGGACTGGACGGTGATGACCGGTCCGAACACCTCGTGCTGGATGATCTCGTCGTCCTGCTTCAGGCCCGAGACGACGGTCGGCGCGTAGAAGTAGCCCTTCTCGCCGACCCGGTGACCACCGGACTCCACCTTGGCGTGAGCGGGCAGCCGCTCGATGAAGCCGGCCACCTGCTTGAGCTGGTTCGGGTTGTTGAGCGGTCCGTACAGCACGTCCTCGTCGTCCGGCTGCCCGGTCTTCGTCTCCGCGGCGGCCTTGGCCAGCGCGGCCACGAACTCGTCGTGGATGGACTCCTGTACGAGGACACGCGTGGCGGCCGTACAGTCCTGGCCGGCGTTGAAGAAGCCCGCGACCGAGATGTCCTCGACGGCCTTGGCGATGTCGGTGTCCTCGAAGACGACGACCGGGGCCTTGCCGCCCAGCTCGAGGTGGACCCGCTTGAGGTCCTTGGACGCCGACTCGGCGACCGACATGCCCGCGCGCACCGAGCCGGTGATGGAGGCCATCGCCGGTGTCGGGTGCTCGACCATCGCGCGGCCGGTCTCGCGGTCGCCGCAGATGACGTTGAAGACGCCCTTGGGCAGGACCGAGCCGATGATGTCGGCGATCAGGACGGTGGACGCGGGGGTCGTGTCCGACGGCTTGAGGACGACCGTGTTGCCGGCCGCGAGCGCGGGGGCGAACTTCCACACCGCCATCATCATCGGGTAGTTCCACGGCGCGACCTGCGCGCAGACGCCGATCGGCTCGCGGCGGATGATGGAGGTCATGCCCTCCATGTACTCGCCGGCGCTGCGCCCCTCGAGCATGCGGGCGGCGCCCGCGAAGAAGCGGATCTGGTCGACCATCGGCGGGATTTCCTCGGACCGGGTCAGCCCGATCGGCTTGCCGGTGTTCTCCACCTCGGCCGCGATCAGCTCCTCGGCCCGCTCCTCGAAGGCGTCCGCGATCTTCAGAAGGGCCTTCTGGCGCTCGGCGGGGGTCTGGTCGCGCCAGGCGGGGAAGGCCGCGGCGGCGGCCGCCATCGCGGCGTCCACGTCGGCCTGACCGGACAGCGGGGCGGTCGCGTACGCCTCGCCGGTCGCGGGGTTGACGACCTCGGTGGTCCGCCCGTCGGCGGCGTCCCGGAACTCACCGTCGATGTAGTTGCGCAGACGACGCAGCTCGGTGCTCACTGCCGGCCCTCCAAGTCTCGGGTGTCCAATCACTGAGACACCCACCCTAATCCGTGCGCCGACGTTTTCAACACCCCCGATCGGCCCTGAACTACGAAATCCGCACGCTACGACGTCGTAAACAACGAATTTCATTGCTACGCCCTTGCGGAACCGTCGAGACGTCGTGCACAGTGAGCTCGTGGCCAGTCGAAGCGCAGACCCCAGGGACTCCCGCGAGTCGAGGAACGAGTCGAGGATCGATTCCCGGAGCGACTCCAGGAACGAGGCGAGGAACGACTCCAGGAACGGTCGTCCCCCGTTGGACTCCGTCTCCCTCGCCATCATCGAGCAGCTCCAGCAGGACGGACGCCGTCCCTACGCCGCGATAGGCAAGGCAGTCGGCCTGTCCGAGGCGGCCGTGCGCCAGCGCGTCCAGAAGCTGCTCGACCAGGGCGTGATGCAGATCGTCGCGGTCACCGACCCGCTCACCGTGGGCTTCCGCCGGCAGGCAATGGTCGGCGTCAACGTCGAGGGCGACACGGAGTCCGTGGCCGACGCGCTGACCGCCATGTCGGAGGTCGAGTACGTGGTGATGACCGCGGGCTCGTTCGACCTCCTCGCCGAGATCGTCTGCGAGGACGACGATCACCTGCTGGACGTCATCAACAAACGCATCCGGGCCCTGCCCGGGGTGCGCTCCACCGAGAGCTTCGTCTACCTGAAGCTGAAGAAGCAGACCTACATGTGGGGAACCCGATAGCCGTGACCGCCAAGGACCTCAGCAAGACCGCGTACGACCACCTGTGGATGCACTTCACCCGCATGTCCTCGTACGAGAACGCGCCCGTTCCCACCATCGTCCGTGGTGAGGGCACCTACATCTACGACGACAAGGGCAAGCGCTATCTCGACGGTCTCGCGGGTCTGTTCGTGGTCCAGGCGGGCCACGGCCGCACCGAACTCGCGGAGACGGCGTTCAAGCAGGCGCAGGAGCTGGCCTTCTTCCCGGTGTGGTCCTACGCCCACCCCAAGGCCGTCGAACTGGCGGAGCGCCTCGCGAACTACGCCCCCGGCGACCTGAACAAGGTCTTCTTCACCACCGGCGGCGGCGAGGCCGTCGAGACCGCGTGGAAGCTCGCCAAGCAGTACTTCAAGCTGCAGGGCAAGCCGACCAAGTACAAGGTCATCTCACGCGCGGTCGCCTACCACGGCACCCCGCAGGGCGCTCTGTCCATCACCGGTCTGCCGGCCCTGAAGGCCCCCTTCGAGCCGCTGGTCCCGGGCGCCCACAAGGTCCCCAACACCAACATCTACCGCGCCCCGCTCTTCGGCGACGACCCCGAGGCGTTCGGCCGCTGGGCCGCCGACCAGATCGAGCAGCAGATCCTCTTCGAGGGCCCGGAGACGGTCGCGGCCGTCTTCCTGGAGCCGGTGCAGAACGCCGGCGGCTGCTTCCCGCCGCCGCCCGGCTACTTCCAGCGGGTCAGGGAGATCTGCGACCAGTACGACGTGCTGCTCGTGTCGGACGAGGTCATCTGCGCGTTCGGCCGCCTGGGCACGATGTTCGCCTGCGACAAGTTCGGCTACGTACCGGACATGATCACCTGCGCCAAGGGCATGACCTCGGGCTACTCCCCGATCGGCGCGTGCATCGTCTCGGACCGCCTCGCCGAGCCGTTCTACAAGGGCGACAACACCTTCCTGCACGGCTACACCTTCGGTGGTCACCCGGTCTCGGCCGCGGTGGGGCTGGCCAACCTCGACCTGTTCGAGCGTGAGGGCCTCAACCAGCACGTGCTGGACAACGAGTCGGCGTTCCTGACCACCCTGCAGAAGCTGCACGACCTGCCGATCGTCGGCGATGTCCGCGGCAACGGCTTCTTCTACGGCATCGAGCTGGTGAAGGACAAGGCCACCAAGGAGACGTTCACGGACGAGGAGTCGGAGCGCGTGCTCTACGGCTTCGTCTCCAAGAAGCTCTTCGAGTACGGCCTCTACTGCCGCGCCGACGACCGCGGTGACCCGGTCATCCAGCTGTCGCCGCCGCTGATCTCCGACCAGTCGACCTTCGACGAGATCGAGGGGATCGTCCGTCAGGTGCTGACGGAGGCGTGGACGAAGCTCTGATCTTCCCGATCTCCCGATCTGCTGGTCTTCCCGATCTTCACGATCTTCCGTATGGATGATCAACACCGGCCCCGGTGCCGCCCGTTCGAGTGAGAATGGGCGTCCCGGGGCCGCGTGCTGTCCAGCCTCCCGCCCCCGACTCCCTAGCGTGCCAAGTGACCGATCGGCCCTGCCTTCGTTCCCCCGTCCGGGGGACTGAGCGACCTCTCCGAGGCCGCTGGGCAGCGCAATCAGATCTGAACGAGGTGTACGCGATGGTGGCCCCGCCGGACAACGACGTGCTCTGGGCACGCGCCCTGCACGTCAAGCACAACGGCTCGCCCGCGCTCAGCGGTGTCTCGCTAGGCATCCGCGAGGGCGAGATCCTGGCCGTCGGCGGCCCGCGCGGCAGCGGCAAGACGACCCTGCTCCAGTGCCTCTCCGGGCAGCTCCTGCCGCAGCAGGGCGAGGTCTGGTTCAACAGCACGCCGGTACACACCATGGGCGCGCTGACCCGCGAACGGCTGCGCCGCGACCGCTTCGGCTGGATCGACCCCGCCCCGGTGCTGGTACCGGAACTGAACGCCTGGGAGAACGCGGCGCTGCCCCTGATGCTGCGCGGCTCGGGCCGCCGGGCCGCCAAGACCACCGCCCTGGAGTGGCTGGAGCGGCTCGACATCGGCAACTGCGCCCGCAAGCGCCCGCACGCCCTGTTGCAGGCCGAGCGGCAGCGCCTCGCCATCGCCCGCGCCCTCGTCTCCTCCCCCACGGTCCTCTTCGCCGACGAGCCGACCGCCCCGTTGCACCGCGCCGACCGCGCCCAGGTGCTGCGGACGCTCACCACGGCGGCCCGCTCGCACGGCATCACGGTCGTCCTGGCCACGCACGACACGGACACCGCGGCGCTCGCCGACCGCACGGTGTCGCTGCTCGACGGACGGCGCGTCAACAACGTCCACCTGCCCCCGGTCACCGAGTCGGAAGGCCGGGCCGCGTGCTCGCTCTCCGTCTAGCCCGCGGCGCCCACCCCCTCGTCCAGCTGCGCAGACTGCTGGTCGCCGGTGCCGCGGCGGGCACCGGCTTCCTGCTGCTGTGCACGCTGGGGTACGCGATGGCGCATCCGGAGGCCTCGGCCGGCTCGGCGCTCCGGCTCGCCTGGTGCGTCGCGCCCGTCGCCGCCACCGTGCACTTCGCGGTCGCGGTCGCCCGTACGGACCCGGGGACCCGACCGCGCTCCGGGCTCGCGGCGGTCGGTCTCGGCCCCGGCCGCCTGATGGCGATCTCGGCCGTCACCACCGCCCTGTCGACCACGCTGGGCTCGATGCTCGCACTGCTGGTCTTCCTGCATCTGCGCGGCAATCTGACCGGCATCCCCTTCGACGGCGCCGCGACGGAGTTCCTCGCCGCGGACCACCCCCTGCCGCTGCCCGCGGCGCTGACGCTGCTCGCCCTGGTACCGCTGGCCGCCTCCGCGGCGAGCGCGGTGGTGCTGCGGCCGCGGGGCATGGCGCCGGGACGCGCCGGACGGCACAGCTCGCCCAGGACCTCCTCCCGTAGGAGCGCGGATTCGGGACCGTACGCCGATCAGCCGGGGCGTCCGCTGGACCCGCAGCAGCCCGCCGCTCCCCTGCCCACCCCCGGCGGACTGCCCTGGGGCACGGCCGCCGTCGCGGCGGGGCTCGCCGTGGAGGCGTACGCGAGCCGCTCGGGACCGGCAGTCGGCGCGGACCTGTCCGGCAGCTTCGCGGGCGCCCCCGCCGGGGTGCTCGGCGGCTGGGCGCTGACCGCGTTCGGGCTGGCCCTGGCCGGACCCGCGATCACCCACCTGTGCGGGCGGCTGCTCCAGGCCGTACGGCCCGGTGCGCTGCGGCTGCTCGCCGGGCGCGTCCTCCAGGAGGAGGCCCGGCGCATCGGGCGTCCGCTGGGCGTGGTGTGCGCGGTGGCGTCGGGCGCGTATGCCATGGCGACCCTGTACGCGGGGGCCCGGCCCTCGTTCGGACCGCTCAGCACGCTCGGGGCACTGCTCGTGGCCGGGTGCGCCGTCGCGACGCTGCTGACGGCGGCCGTCGAGGCCAAGCACGCACGCGCCGACACCACGGCGGCGCTGCTGCGGCTCGGGGCGCCGGCCTCGATGCTGCGCGGCGCGGCACTGCTCCGCGCGGGCACGCTCCTCACCGTGTTCGGCCCGCTGACCTGGGCGGTCGCGGAACTGGCGGCGCTCGCGGCGGCCCACTGAGAGGTCGTACGAAATCATGTTCCCGATGAGCGATGAGTTTCGCGCGGACGGGCGGTCCAACTCTCCGTACGGCACGCCACTTCACCTTCTCCGGGAGAGACCCCTCATGTACCAGCAGATGATCTTCGTGAACCTCGCCGTGAACGACGTCGACGCCTCGAAGAAGTTCTTCACGGAGCTCGGCTACACCATCAACCCGCAATTCACGACGGACGACTGCGCGTGTGTCGTCATCAGCGACACGATCATCGCGATGCTGCTGAGCAAGCAGCGCTACGCGGACTTCACGAAGAAGGAGCTCGCGGACCCGACCAGGACCAGCGAGGTGCTGCTGTGTCTGAGCGCCGAGAGCCGCGAGAAGGTCGACGAACTCTGCGACAAAGCCCTCGCGGCGGGCGGCTCGGAGACACGCGAGGCCCAGGACCACGGCTTCATGTACGGCCGTGCCTTCGACGACCTGGACGGCCACACCTGGGAGGTCATGTGGATGGACCCGGCAGCGGTCCAGGGCTGAGCCGACTCACGGGCCGCACCCCCCGGCTACGAAAAACGCGCCCAGGGCTTCTTGGACTCAGGCACCAGTGAGCTTGTTCTGAGGCGCGTTCTCGCGGCGCGGGAGCAGCAGGGGGGTGGCCAGGAGGAGGACTCCGGCGACCGCGATCGCGGTCCGGGGGCCGGTGACGGCGGCCAGCAGTCCCCACACAGCGGTCATGGCCGCGATGGCGGCGCTGCTGCTGACCGACCACGCGGACAGGGTGCGGGCGACCCGGTCGGGGTCGGTGTGCTGGAGCCGGCTGGTGGCCAGCACGGGGTTGAACACGCCGCAGCAGGTCACCAGGCCGAGTTGGACGGCGATGACGAGCACGATCCCGAAGACGCCGGGTTGGACGAACGCCAATCCGACCGGCCAGCACGCACGTAGTACCCCGGCGGTGAACATCACCTGGTGCTGCCCGAACCGCGCCACGAGCCGGCGCGCGATCCGTGAGCCGACGAGGCCACCGATGCATGGGGCCGCGAAGACCAGACCGTACTGCCAGGGTGTGAACCCGAGCCGGCCCAGCAGAAGTACGGCGAGCAGCGGCTCGGAGGCCATGATCAGGCCGTTGACGACGATCGTGTTGAAGAACAGCGGACGCAGCGTGGGGTGGGTAAGGATGTGGCGCCATCCTTCGAGCAGATCGCCTGCTCGCAGCCGCGCCGCGCCGGTCCGTGCGGGGCGCGGTTCCGTCCCGCCGATGGCGCGGATGCCCAGGGCTGAGAGCAGGTAGCTGACCGCATCGGCCATCACGGTCGTCACCGGGCCGAACATCGCGATCGCGGCTCCCCCGAGCGGTGGTCCGACCATCGTCGCGGTCCATGTCGTGGACTCGAACCGGCCGTTCGCGACGAGCAGGTCCTGCGGCGGCACGAGCGCTTTCAGATACGCACCGCCGGCCGCGCTGAAGGCGATGTTGGCCGCGGCGACGACGACGGAGACGACGAGGAGTTGGCCGAAGCTGAGCCGGCCGAGCGCGAACGCGACGGGGACACTCATCAACGCCGCGAACCGGGTCAGGTCCATTCCCACCATGACCGGCCGCTTACGGCGGAACTCCACCCACGGACCGAGCGGCACCGCGACCACGGCTCCCACCGCCCGTCCCGCGGCAGCCAGCGCCGCCACCTGGGTCGGCCCGGAGTGCAGCACGAGGATCGCGATCACGGGAAACGCACCGAACCCGAGCGATGTGCCGTAGGAGCTGACGGCATACGCCGTCCACAGCCACCCGAAACGCCTGCCCAGCGCCCGTCTACCTGTCATACCCCACGCATCTCTCGCCGACCTGAACAACCACATGCTGACCATCGACATCAAAGCGAGTAGCAGACGGCGAGATCAAACAACCGATCAGCCAGGAACGCACAACCATTCGTTGTGTCGATACCATGGCCGGTATGGATCTCGATGCCGTGCGGACCTTTGTGACCGCCGCGGACGCGGGGCGGTTCCAAGACGCTGCAGCCGAGTTGTCGATCACCCAGCAGGCGCTCTCCGCTCCGGGGTGGGCGACGGGAAATTGACGGCGGGGCCTAGCATGGCCGCGTGCAGCCAACCCCCCTTCATGCCGGCCACGACCGTGAGATCGAGTCCCTCGCCGAATTCGACGAGGTCGTCTCGGAGCGCGGCTCGCTCGCCCAATTCCGTGTCCAGGCAGTCGATCTGACGGACCGTACCCAGACACTGCTCTCCGTGGACACCGCGGGCTCGGTCTTCCTCGGCTGCCCGATGACCCCCGAGGCGGCAGCGCGGGTGAGAGCCTCGGGCGCGTTGGTCTTCCCACCCGCCCCCGGGCTGCCCTTCGACCCGTACCGGGGTCTGCTCTACACCCCGGACGAGCTCTTCGACTCGTTGGACGCCGGGTACGAGGCGACGCTGGACGCGCGCGCCTACGCCTGGTTCCAGCGGGCCAAGTCCGACGGCGACGTCTTCGCGTCGATGCTGCGCGCGATCCACGACGACTCGGTGTCCGACGCGCTCGACGAGCTTCTCGTCGGCGCACGGGTGGTGGGCGTGATGGGCGGCCACGCGATGGCGCGCGGCACGAAGGCGTACGAGGGCGCGGCCCGCCTGGGTCGCGAGCTGGCGCGCGCCGGTTTCATAGTCGCCACCGGCGGCGGCCCGGGCGCGATGGAGGCCGCGAACCTCGGCGCGTACGCGGCCCCGTTCGACGACGCGATGCTCACCGAGTCGCTCCAAATCCTCGCTGGGGCACCGTCGTTCATGCCCTCGATCACCGACTGGGCGCGTGCCGCCTTCACCGTGCGCGAGCGCTGGCCCGCGGGCGGCGCCTCCGTCGGCATCCCCACCTGGTTCTACGGCCACGAGCCGCCGAACGCCTTCGCCTCGGACATCGCCAAGTACTTCGCCAACGCGACCCGTGAGGACGGGCTGTTGGCCCGCTCGAACGCGGGCGTCGTCTTCCTGCCGGGCGCCGCCGGGACCGTACAGGAGATCTTCGACAACGCGACCCCGAACTACTACGAGTCGCGCGGCGAGCCCACCCCCATGGTTCTCGTGAACCGCGCGCACTGGACCGAGAAGCACCCCACCTGGCCGCTCCTCCAATCGCTGGCCCGCGAGCGTTCGATGGAGTCCCGGATCGCGCTGGTGGACCGGATCGAGGAGGCCCCGGAGGCACTCAAACGCCTCGGGGGTTAATGGCAAGGCAAAGCCAATGGCACGGCAGGGCATATGCATTGACAGCACTTAGCTGGCGCTTATAAACCTGTGAGGCCCGAGGGGGCGCTGGTACCACAGCAGAACCCCACTCAAACCCCCCGCAGTTGCGCATCTTGAAGGGCAATCGTGTCCATATCTCGCCGTACCGCACGTTCTGTGCGAATCCTCGGTGTCGCCTCCGCCACCGCCGCGCTCGCGCTCGGCGTCGCCGGCAACGCACTTGCTTGCAACATTCGTGACTTCTCGGCCGTCGCCTCGTGCGACGACAACGGGAAGGGCATCATCACCGTGACCGACACGGACGCCACGGGCGTCGAGGCCACGGTCTCGGTCTACCTGGAGTCGAACGGCGCGGACGTGAAGCTCGTCGGCTCCGAGAAGGTCAAGGGCACCCGCGAGGGCGCCACCGTCACCTTCTCCGAGGACTGGGCCCCCAAGGGCGTGTACCGCGTCCGCATCAAGGCCGGGAACATCGTCGACGAGGACATCTCGCCGCAGCTGACCGCCCCGTCCGAGGCGTGCAAGACCAACGAGACGCCGTCGCCTTCGGAGACCCCGGTGACCCCGGAGCCGTCGGAGACTCCCTCCTCCCCGGACTCCTCGGAGACGCCTTCCGCGTCCCCGTCGGAGTCGGAGAGCGACAGCACCGCGCCCGCCACGACGGGGGACAACTCCCCGTCCCCGGCGGCCGGTGAGTCGAACCTCGCCGAGACCGGTGCGAACTCCAACACTCCGGTGATCGCCGGTATCGCCGGTGCCCTCGTGGTGGTCGGCGGCGCAGCCGTGTTCTTCGGCATGCGCCGCCGTGGCGGCTCGAAGGCCAGCTGACCGGCACCCCGTAGGACGAACGTGTGGCTCGTCCCCTCCTCGGAGGGGACGGGCCACATGCCTGTGCGCGCCCGCTACCCGAAGGTGGCCCGCTCCAGCCAGAAGTCCAGCAGTTCCCGCTCCCCCAGCACCTCCAACCCCCCACCGTCCAGCGGCAGTCGGCGATAGAAGCCGAGCAGTACGTCGGTGAGCGGGCCGCGCAGCGCGACGGTCGCCTTCTCATGGCCCCGCCGCCAGACGACACCCTTGTCGGTGAGCTCGACGACCCACTCGGCGTTCAGTTCGGGGTCGGCGTCGGTGGCGTGGAGGTGGATGCTGCGCCCCGGACCGCGCGGCTGCGTCGCCGCGTCGTGCGGCTGTGTCCGTTGCGCGAACTCGATGATCTCCAGCCACTCGTCGATCGCGTCCACGGCCACATCGGGTGCCACGTCGTACGGCAACCCGGCGGCCAGTGTCGCGTCGGCGCGGTGGATCGCCAGCTCGTGCGTCATCCGGCGGGCCCAGAAGCCGGAGGTGAAGACACCGGCCCACGACCACATCTTCGCAGCGGGCCCCGCTTCGCGCAGCGTGCCCACCAGCGTCTCGCCGGACTGCGCCAGCCAGGCGTCCAGGGCGGCCGGGTCGCCCTCGGCCTCCGGTCCCCCGACGCGCGGAACCTTCTCCTCGGGGATGGGCTCCTGCGTCCTCGTCCGGACCATGAGTTCCGCCCAGCGCAGCGCTCCGCCGGTGTGCCGTACGAGCTGCTCCAGCGACCAGTCCGGGCAGGTCGGCACCGTCGCGGAAAGGTCGGTGCCGGAGGCCACCACGTCCCTGAACTGCCGCACCTGTGACTCGATCGCGTCGCAATAGCGGTCATGTGCGAGAAGTGTCATGCCCCGCACTTTATGGGGCGCCCCCTGCGGCCACGACTCGATTCATCCGGCCGACGGCTTCCCGAGTACGACGATCTCGGCCACGTCGAACGCCACCCCGACCTCGTCCCCGGGCTCCGGCGCCTCCCGCAGCGCACACGCCGCCTCGAGCCGCGGCCCGCCCTCGGGCTGCAGTTGTACGGCGACATGGGTGCCCCGGAAGGTGCGTGCGGCCACGGTGCAGCGCAAGCCGTCCGCGGGGGCGACCAGCCGTACGCCCGCGGGCCGCACCAGCAGCGCGCCGGAACCCTGCGCGGCGCCTTCCGGTACCGGAAGCTTCCCCCACGGGGTGTCCGCGACCCGATCGCTCACCGTCGCCCCGACCACGTTGTCGAAGCCGAGGAAACGCGCCACGAACTCGTCCGCCGGGTGCTGCCAGACCTCAAGTGGCGTACCGGCCTGGGCGATCCGTCCGTCGCGCATCACCACGACCCGGTCGGCGAGCGCGAACGCCTCACCCTGGTCGTGCGTGACCGCGAGCACGGTCGTGCCCAACTCGCCGAAGAGTTCTCTGAGTTCGACGACCAGCCGTTCGCGCAGCGAGCGGTCGAGCTGGCCGAGCGGCTCGTCGAGCATCAGCAACCGGGGGCGCGGCGCGAGCGCCCGGGCCAGCGCGACCCGCTGCTGCTCGCCGCCGGAGAGCGAGGCGACGGCCCGGGAAGCGGCTCCGGGCAACCCGACCAGATCCAGCACCTCCCGTACTCGTACGGCCTGTCGGTCCTTCGGCGTGCCGTGCATGCGCAGCCCGAAGGCGACATTGCCGCCCACGTCCCGCTGCGGGAAGAGCTGGTGGTCCTGGAACATCAGCCCGACGCCGCGCCGGTGCGCGGGCACGCCGCCCTGGTCGCGTCCGCCGAGGAGCACCCGTCCGTCATCGAGCGCCTGGAGCCCGGCCACCGCCCGCAGCAGCGTGGACTTGCCACTGCCGCTCGGCCCGAGCACGCACACGATCTCGTGCTCGGCGGCCTCGAGGTCGACGGCGTCGAGCACGGGCCGCCGGCCGAAGCGTACGGTCGCCGCCTCGATCCTCAGCAGGGCGTTCCCCGACTTCGCCCTCACCTCCGCCTGCGCCTCTTTGACGAGCCTTGTCATCAAAACTCCCCCGTCCGGTCGGTGCGCATACGTTCCAAGAGCAGCAACGCCACCGCGCACACCACCATCAAGATCGTCGAAAGGGCCATCGCCTGGCCGTAGTTGAGGTCGCCCGCGCGCCCGAGCAGCCGGGCCACCGCGACCGGCAGCGTCGGATTGTCGGGCCGCGCGATGAACACCGTCGCCCCGAACTCGCCCAGCGACACCGCGAAGGCGAACCCCGCCGCGATCAGCAGCGCCCGCCGCACCATCGGCAGATCGACCTCCCGCCATACCCGCCACGGCGACGCCCCGAGCACGGCCGCCGCCTCCCGCAGCCGTCCGTCCACCGCCCGCAGCACGGGCAGCATGGTGCGGACGACGAAGGGCACGCCCACCAGCGCCTGCGCGAGCGGCACCAGGATCCAGGACGACCTCAGATCCAGTGGCGGTTCGTCGAGCGCGATCAGGAAGCCGAATCCGACGGTCACGGCGGACACGCCGAGCGGCAGCATCAGCAGCGCGTCGAAACCTCGTACGAGACGACCGGCCCGTCGGGTGAGCGCGGTGGCCGCCAGACCGCCGATCACCACGGCGATGGCGGTGGCGGCGAGCGCGTAGGCGAGCGAGTTGCCGATCGCCTCGATCGGCGCGACCAGGAAAATGCCGCTGTCAGCGGAGGTCAGCGCCCTGTAATAGGCGAATCCATAGCCGCCAGGGGTGTCGAAGGACCGCTGGACCAGCACGCCGAGCGGCAGGACGAGCAGGACGGCGATGCTCGCCAGCACCCCCGCGAGCAGCGCCCACTGCCCGGCCCCGCGCGGCCGGCGCGCGGTCACCTCGGGAGACACCAGACGCAGGGCGGTCTCCCGGCGGCGTACGGTCCCGGCATGCACGGCGAGGATCGCGCCCACGGCCACGAACTGGATGATCGTCAGCACGGCCGCCGTCGCCAGGTCGAAGATCTCCGAGGTCTGCCGGTAGATCTCGACTTCCAGGGTCGAGAAGGTCGGCCCGCCGAGGATCTGCACCACACCGAACGAGGTGAAGGTGAAGAGGAAGACCATGAGCGCGGCGGCGGCCACGGCCGGACTCAGGGCCGGGAGCGTCACTTTGCGCCAGGCCGCGAACCGGGAGGCGCCGAGCATCCGCGCGGCCTCCTCCTGGCGCGGGTCCAACTGCGCCCAGAGCCCGCCGACGGTCCGTACGACGACCGCGTAGTTGAAGAACACATGCGCGAGCAGGATCGCCCACACAGTGGTGTCCAGACGTACGCCCCACAGCTGGTCCAGGAGCCCGCCCCGGCCGACCAGGGCCAGGAACGCCGTACCGACGACGACGGTCGGCAGCACGAACGGCACGGTGACGACGGCCCGCAGGACGTGCTTGCCCCTGAAATCGAAGCGCGCGAAGACATATGCGCCGGGGAGCGCGATCAGCAGCGTGAGCGCCGTCGAGGCGAGCGCCTGCCACGTGGTGAACCACAGGACGTGCCGGATGTCGGACTGCGCCAGCACCTCGCCGATCCGCCCGAACTGCCAGACCCCGTCGACCTTGAGGCCCCGGGCCACGATGGCCGCGACGGGGTAGGCGAAGAAGACGGCGAAGAACGCGACGGGCAGGGCCATGAGCCCGAGCCGCGCCGCGCTGCCGCGCTTGTCGGGCAACGCCTTGGCTGCTTCCGCCACTTCAGCCACTTGGGGCACTTCAGCCACTTCGAGTACTTCAGTTACTTCAGTACGAGTGAGGTCCACGACTTGACCCACTGGTCACGGTTGTCGGCGATCTCGGCGGGAGCCAGGGTCTCGGGGTCCTTGGCCTGAGGACCGAACTGCGTGAACTCGGCCGGCACCTCGGCGCCCTCGACCACCGGGTACACGAACATGTTCAGCGGCATGTCCTCCTGGAACTTCTTGGAGACCAGGAAGTCGATGAGCGCCTTGCCGCCCTTCGTGTTCTTGGCGTTGCTCAGCAGCCCCGCGTACTCGACCTGCCTGAAGCAGGTGCCGCTCGCGACCCCGGTCGGCGCGGTCGTCGGCTTCGGGTCGGCGTAGATGACCTCGGCGGGCGGCGAGGAGGCGTAGGAGACCACCAGCGGCCGGTCGGCCTTGGCCTTCTTTCCGCCGGCCGACCCGGAGAACTCGTCGTTGTACGCCTGCTCCCAGCCGTCGACCACCTTCACGCCGTTGGCCTTCAGCTTCTTCCAGTAGTCGGGCCAGCCTTCGTCGCCGTACTCGGCAGCGGTCCCGAGCAGGAAGCCGAGGCCGGGCGAGGAGGTGGACGCGTTCTCCGTGACGAGCAGGTTCTTGTACGCGGGCTTGATCAGGTCGTCGAAGGAGGTCGGCGGGGCCAGCTTGTGGTCGGCGAAGTACTTCTTGTCGTAGTTGACGCAGATGTCACCGGAGTCGATCGGCGTGACCCGGTGCTTGTCCTGGTCGACCCGGTACTCCGGGAGGATCCGGTCCGAGCCGCTCGCCTCGTACGGCTGGAAGAGCCCGTTGTCGAGCGCACGGGACAGCAGGGTGTTGTCGACGCCGAAGAAGACGTCGCCCTGCGGGTTGTCCTTGGTGAGGACGGCCTTGTTCACGGCCTGCCCGGCGTCCCCGTCCTTGAGGATCCTGACCTTGTAGCCGGACTCCTTCTCGAACGCGTTCAGCACGCTCTTGGAGTAGGCGAAGGAGTCGTGACTGACGAGGGTCACGGTCTTGGAGTCCCCGGCGTCGCTGCTGTCGGCGGACCCGCACGCGGACAGCGTGACCAGGCCCAGGCCGATACCCACGGCCGTGATCGTCCTCTTGATGCTCACTGAATTCCTCCTGGGATGACCAGGAAGAGACGCGGCCCTGCCCGGGAACCGTGGGAGGTTCCCGGGCAGGGCGCAACAGCTTGAGTGATGCCCGAACTTCCTACCCAGAATGACCTGGGCAAGGTTCTGAGGGTCTGCGGCCCACCGGTGTTCCGGCTACCGCACTCTCAGCGCTGTGGCGCTCCCCTGTCGGAATATGAAGATGTACGTACCGAGCACAGGTTACCGCTCGGTGGCCGCGAGCTGACCGCACGCCCCGTCGATCTCCTGGCCCCGGGTGTCCCGGACCGTGACCGGCACCCCATGGGCCGCGATCGCCTCGACGAACGCCTTCTCGTCCTCGGGCCGCGAGGCGGTCCACTTCGAACCCGGGGTCGGGTTCAGCGGGATGAGATTGACATGCACGGGCTTGCCCTTGAGGAGCCGCCCGAGCCGGTCACCGCGCCACGCCTGGTCGTTGATGTCCCGGATGAGGGCGTACTCGATGGAGAGCCGGCGCCCCGACTTGGCCGCGTACTCCCATCCGGCGTCCAGCACCTCGCGCACCTTCCACCGCGTGTTGACGGGTACGAGGGTGTCGCGCAGCTCGTCGTCCGGTGCGTGCAGCGAGATGGCCAGCCGACACTTGAAGCCCTCGTCAGCGAACCGGTGGATGGCGGGGACGAGTCCGACCGTCGACACGGTGATACCGCGCTGCGAGAGCCCGAGCCCGTCCGGCTCGGGGTCGGTGAGAGCGCGGATCGAGCCGACCACCCGCTTGTAGTTGGCGAGCGGCTCACCCATACCCATGAAGACGATGTTGCTCAGCCGCGCCGGGCCACCCGGGATCTCGCCGTCCCGCAGCGCCCGCATGCCGTCCACGATCTGGTGCACGATCTCACCGGTGGACAGGTTCCGGTCGAGACCGGCCTGGCCGGTGGCGCAGAACGGGCAGTTCATCCCGCAGCCCGCCTGGGAGCTGATGCACATGGTCACCCGGTCCGGGTAGCGCATCAGCACGGACTCCACGAGCGTGCCGTCGAACAGCCGCCACAGAGTCTTGCGGGTGGTGTCCTGGTCGGTCGACAGATGCCGCACGACCGTCATCAGCTCGGGAAGCAGTGCCTCCTGGAGCTTGCCGCGCGCGGCGGCCGGGATGTCCGTCCACTCCGACGGGTCGTGCGCGTACCGCGCGAAGTAGTGCTGTGAAAGCTGCTTGGCGCGAAACGGCTTCTCACCGATCGCGGCGACGGCCTCTTTACGCTCGGCAGGCGTGAGATCGGCAAGGTGCCGCGGCGGCTTCTTGGCTCCGCGCGGCGCGACAAAAGTAAGTTCTCCGGGCTTAGGCATGGCCCTACCAGTGTCGCAGACACACGGAGTCGGGCTCGCCGCCCTGTGGACAACGAGAGCTCACCATCAAAGCCGCAGGTCAGAGGCGCCCTGGAGGACCATCCGGACGCTGGTGACGTATCGCGTGCAACGCCGGCGCGTCCTCGACGCCGCCCAGCGGACCGAGGCGTTCGCGATCACGCCGCGGGCGAGGCGTCCACCGACGCCCGGCGCGATCAGGACGGTTGATTCATGGGGCAATTTGAGGGTATTTGCCTTGTATGAGTATCGCATCGATGCAGATCGCAGAGCCGAGCGGCCTCATCAGCCTTGCGCTGTTCGGGGTCGCCATAGCCGTCCTGGCACTGCTGGCAGGCGGCTTCTGGCTGGGCTGCCGCATACGGGCCGGCGAGCGCCTGCCACGCCCCGAGGAGCAGCCGCACCTTCCCGCGGACGGCCCGGTCCTGGAAACCCGGGAGATCCGGGAGCCCGCCGAGGTCCCCAAGGTGACCAAGGACCAACACGCTCTCACCCCGTACGAGCTGGCCCACACGCCGAACCGCACGAGTCCGTTGAAGAAGCCGCCACGCTGGGTCGAGGGCAGAACCGGCTCCTTCGGCGGCGGCGGTCTGGGCCCTCACTGACCCCCGGCCCATCGACGGCGGGATCCGATCCGCGCCCGCTCGCCGCCTCGCAGACATACGGCGAGGGCTCGCCGTCCTGTGGACAACGAGCCCTCGCCACCATCACAACCGCAGGTCAGCCGCGCCTTGGAGAAGCTGCCGGACCGTCGTACGGATCAGCCGGAGCCGACGAAGATCACCAGCAGCAGCCACACCACCGGTGCCGTCGGCAACAGGGAATCCAGCCGGTCCATGATGCCGCCGTGCCCCGGCAGCAGCGTACCCATGTCCTTGATGCCCAGGTCCCGCTTGATCATGGACTCGCCGAGGTCGCCGAGCGTGGCGCTGGCCGCGACCGCGAGGCCGAGCAGCAGGCCCTGCCACCAGGTGCCGTCCTCTATCAGGAACTGCATGCACAGCGCACCCGCGGCCATCGCGAAGGTGACCGCTCCGATCAGACCCTCGCGGGTCTTGCCGGGGCTGATGCGCGGTGCCAGCTTGCGCTTGCCGAAGCGCCAGCCGATCGCGTACGCACCGGTGTCGCTGACGACCGTCAGCAGCAGAAACGTCAGAACGCGGCGCGGGCCGTCGTCCGCGGCGAGCATGAGCGCGACGAACGTGGCCAGGAACGGCACGTAGAAGGCCGCGAAGACCCCCGCCGTGACGTCCTTGAGGTAACCCTCGGGCGGTTCGGTCATCCGCCAGACCAGGACCGCGAGCGCGGTGAGCGCCATGGCCACCCACGCGCCCTCGGCACCCCGGACGTAACCGGCGACGACCATCGCCGCTCCGCCGACCGCCAGCGGCACGAGCGGCGCCTTGATGCCCTTGCGCTCCTCGAGCCTTGACGTGAGCTCCCACAGGCCCACCACCACGGCGACCGCCACCACACCGACGAACACGGCCTTGACGACGAACAACGACGCGACGATCACCGCACCGAGCCCGACGCCCACCCCTATCGCGGCACCCAGATCGCGGCCCGCGCTCTTCTTCTGCGGTGCGGGGGCGGGCTGTGGGGCGGCGCTGGGCATGGGCTCCTGCGGACTCTGCGGGTTGTGCGAGGGGGCCCCATAGGGCGCCGCCTGCGGTGTGTCGTCGCGGACCGTGGGACCGCTCAGCCGAGCGGCCCCACGGTTGTCATCCTGGTCTCCGCCATGTGTGGGTACGTCATCGGGCACGATGGGCATGGGCCGAGTGTGCTGCGCGTGATGCGCATCGTACGTGGGACCCGCCGGGGCTGCCCCCTGGACAGGCCCCTGCGCGGACGGCCCCCAGTACCCGGCTTGTGGCGGCGCCCCCCAGGAAGAGTCGTTCATCAGACCTCGAGCAGCTCCGCTTCCTTGTGCTTCAGGAGCTCGTCCACCTGAGCGACGTACTTCGCGGTGGTGTCGTCGAGCTCCTTCTCCGCACGGCGGCCCTCGTCCTCGCCGACCTCGCCGTCCTTGATCAGCTTGTCGATGGTCTCCTTCGCCTTGCGGCGCACGGAGCGGATCGAGATCTTGGCGTCCTCACCCTTGGTCTTGGCGACCTTGATGAACTCCTTGCGGCGCTCCTGGGTGAGCTCGGGGAACACCACTCGGATGATGCTGCCGTCGTTGCTCGGGTTGACACCCAGGTCGGAGTCGCGGATCGCCTGCTCGATGTTGCGCAGCGCGCTCTTGTCGAACGGGGTCACCACGGCCATGCGCGGCTCGGGTACCGCGAACGAGGCCAGCTGGTTGATCGGCGTCAGCGCGCCGTAGTAGTCGGCCACGATCTTGTTGAACATCGCCGGGTGCGCACGACCGGTGCGGATCGCGGCGAAGTCCTCCTTGGCGACCACGACGGCCTTCTCCATCTTCTCCTCGGCCTCGAGGAGGGTCTCTTCGATCACCACTTGCTCCTGCGTGTCTTGAGTAGGCCCGGCAGCTGCTCCTTGTCGGGGTGGCGGCCGGCTGCGTCGCGTCTTATTCCTGCACGGTTCCCGACCGGCAGGACATTGTCCATCCCCCGGTCAGGGTCCGTACTCGGCCGGGGTGCGTCCCCGGTCGGGGTTGCTCCCCGTCAGGGGTGGTCCCCGGTCAGGCCCGGCCGCTTTGGTCACCCACGAGTGTGCCGATCTTCTCACCCTTGACGGCGCGCGCGATATTGCCCTCCGCCAGGAGCTCGAAGACCAGGATCGGCAGCGCGTTGTCGCGGCACAGCGTGATGGCCGTCATGTCGGCGACCTTGAGGTCACGGGTGATGACCTCGCCGTAGCTGAGCGAGTCGAACTTGACGGCCTCGGGGTTGGTCTTGGGGTCGGAGTCGTAGACCCCGTCCACACCGTTCTTGCCCATCAGCAGGGCCTCGGCGTCGATCTCCAGGGCGCGCTGGGCGGCGGTGGTGTCGGTGGAGAAGTACGGCATGCCCATACCGGCGCCGAAGATGACCACACGGCCCTTCTCCAGGTGGCGCACGGCGCGCAGCGGGATGTACGGCTCGGCGACCTGCCCCATGGTGATGGCGGTCTGTACGCGGCTGTCGATGCCCTCCTTCTCCAGGAAGTCCTGGAGCGCGAGGCAGTTCATGACCGTGCCGAGCATGCCCATGTAGTCGGAGCGGGCCCGGTCCATGCCGCGCTGCTGGAGTTCGGCGCCGCGGAAGAAGTTGCCGCCGCCGATGACGACGGCGATCTGGGCTCCGCCGCGCACGACTGCCGCGATCTCGCGGGCGATCTTGTGCACCACGTCGGGGTCCACGCCCAGTCCGCCGCCACCGGCGAACGCCTCGCCGGAAAGCTTCAGCAGAAAGCGTCCCGCGCCTTTGCCCTCGTCGGTCTTCTCGCCCTGGTCGGCCTGGGTGGTGGTCATGGAGATCTCCTCATGGTGCACATACGAAGAAGGCCATTGCCGGTGGGGTGTTGGCTCCCATGCGCGGCAATGGCCTCCTCGTCAGATCTGCTGTCGTCCGGAACACACGCGCGCGTGCCGGCGTACGCGGACGACTGCTGTCGACCCTAGCGGGGTCGCGCGTCGATCGCGGTACGGACTCAGATGCCGACCTTGATGCGCGTGAAGCGCTTCAGGGTGACACCGGCCTCGTCCAGGACCTTCTGAACGGACTTCTTCTGGTCCAGCGCGTAGGGCTGGCCCAACAGGGTGGCCTCCTTGAAGAAGCCGTTGACGCGACCCTCGACGATCTTCGGGAGCGCGGCCTCGGGCTTGCCCTCGGCGCGCGTGGTCTCCTCGGCGACGCGGCGCTCGGACTCGACGACCTCGGCCGGAACGTCCTCCTTGGAGAGGTACTTCGGCGCGAAGGCGGCGATGTGCTGCGCGATGCCCTTGGCGAGGTCGGCGTCGGCCTTGTCCAGCTCGACCAGAACACCGATCTGCGGGGGCAGGTCGGGCATGGTGCGGTGCATGTACGAGGAGACGTAGACGCCGGCGAACTGCGCGAAGCGGTCCAGGACGATCTTCTCGCCCAGGTTGGCGTTGGCCTCGTCGACGAACGCCTGAACCGTCTTGCCGGGCTCGATCTCGGAGCCGAGGAGCGCGTCGAGGTCGGCCGGGGAGGTCTTGACGACGTGCTCGGCGATCTGGTTGGCGACGGCCTGGAACTTCTCGCCCTTGGCGACGAAGTCCGTCTCGCACTTCAGCTCGACCAGGACACCGGAGGTGTTGTCGTCAGCAATGATGGAAACCACAGCGCCGTTCTCGGCGGAGCGGCCCTCGCGCTTGGCGACGCCCTTCTGGCCCTTGATGCGCAGCGCCTCGACGGCCTTGTCGACGTGGCCGTCGGCCTCGTCCAGCGCCTTCTTGCAGTCCATCATGCCGGCGCCGGTGAGCTCACGGAGCTTCTTGACGTCGGCGGCGGTGTAGTTCGCCATGATTCCTGGAATCTCTCTCGAAGTCTGAAGATCTACGGACGGAACGGCGGGGGCTTGGTGTGCCCCCGCCGTCCGTAACCCGAAGGGGTGAGGGGTCAGGCCTGCTCGGCGTCCGCGGCCTGGGCCTCGGCGACGGGGGCCTCGGCGGCCGGAGCCTCGACAGCGGCCTCAGCCGGCGTCTCGGCCTCGGCAGCGGGGGCCTCGGCGGCCGGAGCCTCAGCAGGGGCCTCGGCCTCGTCGGCCTTCTTCTCGCCCTCGAGCAGGTCGCGCTCCCACGCGGCGAGCGGCTCGCCCGCAGCCTTGTCACCCTCGGCCTTGCCGGCACCGGAGCGGGCGATGAGGCCCTCGGCGACGGCGTCAGCGATCACGCGGGTGAGCAGGGTGACGGAACGGATCGCGTCGTCGTTGCCCGGGATCTTGTAGTCGACCTCGTCGGGGTCGCAGTTGGTGTCGAGGATGGCGACGACCGGAATGTTGAGCTTCCGGGCCTCACCGACCGCGATGTGCTCCTTCTTGGTGTCCACGATCCAGACGGCGCTGGGCACCTTCTGCATCTCGCGGATACCACCGAGGGTCTTCTCCAGCTTGGCCTTCTCGCGCGAGAGCACGAGAAGCTCCTTCTTGGTCAGACCGGAAGCGGCGACGTCCTCGAAGTCGATCTGCTCGAGCTCCTTGAGGCGCTGCAGACGCTTGTAGACGGTGGAGAAGTTGGTGAGCATGCCGCCCAGCCAGCGCTGGTTGACGTAGGGCATGCCGACGCGGGTGGCCTGCTCGGCGATGGCCTCCTGCGCCTGCTTCTTCGTGCCGACGAACATGACCGTGCCGCCGTGGGCGACGGTCTCCTTGACGAACTCGTAGGCGCGGTCGATGTACGACAGCGACTGGAGCAGGTCGATGATGTAGATGCCGTTGCGCTCGGTGAAGATGAAGCGCTTCATCTTCGGGTTCCAGCGACGGGTCTGGTGACCGAAGTGGACGCCGCTTTCCAGCAGCTCCCGCATCGTGACGACGGCCATGGCCGTTCTCCTTGGTGTTCTCGGTTGTGCCGCGTGTGCCGGACGGCACTCGCGCCTGACGCCCGCGATGCGCCTTGCCACGAGGGACCGAGGGGCGCTGACACCGGCTTTTGATGACCGAATGTCGGGGCGTGCGAAGTCGACCCGGTGACCCGGATCGCCATCAGAAGTGTACGGGACCCGCGAGGTCCAGGGTGACGCCGCTGTCCACAACCGGCCGGTGATCCACAGATCCCGGCCGTGATCCGCCCGATGCGGGACGGTTCTCGCATGCGAGCGAAACGATGTGTGCGTACGTGGCTGGGGTTGCTGTTGGGAATGACCGTGACCGTCCTGGGCACGTTGACCCCGTCCGCCCTGGCCCGGACAAACGGCCCGGCGCCCCCGGCCCCCACCGGTCCGCCCGGGCCAGGGCGAGCTGGCCCCGACACGACGGTGCCGACAGTCGCCCGCCTCTGGCCGGTGGGTCTGCGCCCCACGGTCCTACGATCCTGGGACCCCCCGGCGACGCCCTACGGCCGCGGCCACCGCGGCGTGGACCTCGCGGCAGCCCCCGGCTCCCCGGTCCGGGCCGTCTCCGCCGGCCGCGTCTCTTTCGCGGGCCGTGTCGCCGGACGGGGAGTGATCTCGGTGGAACTGACCGGCACCGGCACCCCACCCCTGCGCACGACCTTTACCCCCGTACGGGCGACGGTGAGCAAGGGCTACGAGGTGGCGGCGGGCGAGGTGCTGGGCACGCTCGAAGCACCGGGCACGCGCGAACCGGGGGGCTCCCACTGCCCGGTCTCCTGCCTGCACTGGGGCCTGCTCAGAGCGAACACCTACCTGAACCCGCTGTCCTTGCTGCCCCCGGGGCTGCTGCACAGACGCCCGTCCCGCCTGCTGCCGGTGATCGGGGTGCCGTCACAGCCGTCCTGAGTGCGGGGATGCGTGCCACCGGGGTGCAGGGCCCCGCCGAACCCAGCGAGTGCCCAGCACCGACGGGGTTCAGCCCCGAACCCCCCGCAGGGCCATGGCGACGGCCGCCTCCGTGATCACGCCGGGATCCTCCGCCGCCCCCAGCTCGATACGCCGCACGGCGGCATCGACCACGCCCTGGAGAAGCATCGCGGCCAGTCGTGGCTCAGCGTGCCCCATCTCCCGCAGCGCATCGACGATCATCGTGACGAGCCCACCATGAGCGGCACGGATCTTCTCCCGGGCCCCGGCGTCGAGCTCACTCGCGGAGATGGCCACCACGGCGCGGTGCCGCCGGTCCCCGACCAGCGCCAGCTGCTGCCGGACATAGGCCTCGACCTTGGCCTCCGGGGCTCCCACCTGCTCCATCGCCGCCGAGACCTCGGCCGCCCACAGTGGAAAGTCGACCTCGCACAGCTCTTCGACCACAGCCGCCCGAGACCGGAAGTACTCATACACGGAGGACCGCGCGAGCCCCGTGCGCTCCGCGAGGGCCGGGAAGGTCAGCGCCTCCGTCCCGCCCTCGGACAACAGGGACCGCGCCGCGTCCAGCAGGGCGGCTCGCTGCATCGACCGGTGCTCGGCCACGGAGGCCGCTCGAATCCTTGGCACGCCCTCCACTTTACGGACGGACCGCTCCGAACGGCAGCCACTGCGACCACCCGAAAGGATCGCGCCATCAACACACCGGCAACAGACCAGGGACGCGGCAGAGACGATTCAGCACCCCTCCACCGTCGAGGTCAGCGGGCGAAACTCGCCAGCTTCGCCCGCAGCTGGAGCACGGACTTGGTGTGAATCTGGCTCACCCGGCTCTCGGTCACGCCCAGGACGTTCCCGATCTCCGCGAGCGTGAGCCCCTCGTAGTAGTAGAGCGTGACCACGGTCTTCTCCCGCTCGGGCAACGTATTGATCGCCCGCGCCAGAAACCTCCGCAGCTCCCGGTCCTCGGCGACCTCCACCGGGTTGTCGGCCGCGGTGTCCTCCAGCGTGTCCATCAGACTCAGCCGGTCGCCGCCTTCCCCGCCGACATGCAGGAGTTCCTCCAGCGCCACCACGTTCGCCAGCGACAACTGGCTGAAGACCGCGTGGAGTTCCTCCACCCCGATCCCCATCTCGCAGGCCACCTCCCCCTCCGACGGAGTGCGCCGCAGCCGCGCCTCCAGCGTCGCGTACGCCCGCTCGACATTGCGCGCCTTCTGCCGCACGGACCGCGGAATCCAGTCCAGCGCCCGCAGTTCGTCGATCATCGCGCCCCGGATCCGCGTGATCGCGTACGTCTCGAACTTGATCTCCCGTTCGATGTCGAACTTCTCGATCGCGTCGATCAGCCCGAACACCCCCGACGACACGAAGTCCGCCTGCTCCACATTGGCCGGCAGACCCACACTCACCCGGCCCGCCACATACTTCACCAACGGTGAGTAGTGCAGGATCAGCTGCTCGCGCAGCCGCTCGTCCCCCGTCGCCTTGTACGACCGCCACAACTCGTCGACCGTCGAGGGAGCGGGCGGGCGCACGCTACCGCCGTCGCGCGCGGCTGGGGGGATCGCCGCCCGATCGGGCCCGGAGGTGTGCTGGGGCATTCGTCGCCTTGTGCCGTTCTGCCGTGAACTGGGAGTGCCTGGGTGAGCTGTCGCTCTGATGTCGAGTTGCCTCTCTACGTCGGAATCCACGTGAGCGTAGCGTGACTGAAGTGTCGCAGTGCGCGAAGGGCGGAGGATCAGCCGTGCGCAGATACGTTCCGCTGGGCCTCCCTCGGGTCACGTTCGTCGCCCTGCGTAATCACCGAGAGTCGCCAACTGCGCGTATTGCCAAGGCTGTCGGCGTTCGCCCGGACGGCCGAACACGCTCGGTCAGCACCCGTGCCGATCGTCCCGGACCGAGATCATCGCCTGGCGTGTCAACTTCCAGCCGTCGCCGTGTCGTTCGACGAAGCCAAGTGAGCGGAGTTCGTACAGCCTCCCGACGACGTCGTCCGTCGTGGTCCGCGCCCCGCGGGCGATCTCGTCCACCGCCGCCAGACCGCGGGCCGGCAGCGCGGCCAGCACGCGTCCGGCGCCCGGATCCAGCAGGTCACGCGGCAGCACGGGCCCGCGCCGGTCCGGGGCCAGCTCACCCATGCCACCCACCAGTTCGGCGACTTCCGCGGCGTCGCTGACCAGGACCGCTTCCCCGCGCAACAGTTCGTGCACCCCGGCCGACAGCCCACTGGTGACCGGACCCGGCACTCCCATCGTGAACCGCCCGAGGCGCTGCGCCGCCCGCGCCGTGACCAGCGCCCCACTGCGGTACGCGGCCTCGACGACCACGGTCCCCCGGGTGAGCGCGGCGATGACCCTGTTCCTGAGGATGAATCTGCTCGGCGTGGGATGGTCACCTGGCGGCAACTCCCCTACGACCAGACCCTGTTCGGCGATTCTGTTGATCAACCCGGTGTGCCCGCGCGGATAGGGCCGGTCGACGCCGCAGGCCAGCACGGCGACAGTAGCCCCACCCGCCCCGAGGGCCCCTCGGTGCACGGCTCCGTCCACTCCGTAGGCGCCGCCCGACACCACCACCCAGCCCCGCTCCGCGAGCCCGGCGCCGAGGGTGGCCGCCACATGGGCACCGTACTCGGTACAGGCCCGCGCTCCGACGACCGCAACCGACCGCAGTGCCCACATCCGCAGGTTGGGCACCCCCCGGACCCAGAGGCCGATGGGCCGGGTGTCCCCGAGATCGTCCAGTTGCGCAGGCCACTCGGAGTCGCCGGGGCACACGAATCGCGCTCCGGCGTCCTGCGCCGCCGCGAGGTCCCGCTCCGGGTCGGCCCGCTCGGCCCGGGCCCGCAGCCCCGCCCACCGCTTGTCCGTCATCCCTGGTGGCCGCACCCCACACCCGACGAGCCGCCGGACCACCTCCTCGGCCCCGACCTCACGCAGCCAGCGCCCGCAGATCTCGTCCCCCGGTTCGACGACTCGCGTGAGAATGGCCCGGTGGAGCCGCTCGTCGTCCTGGCTCACGACAACGCGCCGATCGCCATCGGCACCCCGCGTGGAACCCCGGTGCGCAGTTGCAGGGCGAGGGCGACGTCCGTCGCGTCGGGCCGGTCGTGTCCCACCAGGTCCGCGACGGTCCAGGCGACGCGCAGGACCCGGTCGAGTCCACGGGCGGTCAGAACGCCTCGCTCCAGATTCCGCTCCGCCTCGTCCAACGCGCCCAGGCATGCGTACCACCGGCTGCGCAGCTCCCGCCCCGGCACTTCGCCGTTCGTCCGCCAAGGGGTGCCCGTCAGCCGCGCGGCGGCCCGCTCCCTGGCTGCCCGCACCCGGTCGGCGACCGTCTCGGTGGATTCACCCCGCGCGCCGCGCCGGGTCAGCTCGGAGCGCGTGACCCGATCCACCTCGACCCGCAGATCGACCCGGTCGAGCAGCGGCCCGGAAAGCCTGGCCTGGTAGCGGCGGATGGCGGAGGGCGGACACTCGCACAGCACGTCCCCCTGCGAGAAACGGCCGCAGGGGCAGGGATTCGCCGCCAGCACCATCAGGAACCGCGCCGGAAACCGCACCACACCCGCGCTTCGCGCGATCACCACATGCCCCGCCTCCAGAGGCTGACGCAACGCGTCGAGGACTTGGCTGCTGAACTCCGGGGCCTCATCCAAAAAGAGCACCCCCCGGTGGGCCAGCGACACCGCGCCCGGTCGTGCGACCCCCTGGCCCCCTCCGACGAGCGCCTGCATGGTCGCCGAGTGGTGCGGGGCGCAGTAGGGAGCGATGTCGACCAGCGGCTTGCCCGGTGGCAGCAGGCCCGCGATCGAGTGGACAGCCGTGACCTCGAGGGATTCGCTTCTGACGAGCCGGGGCAGGATGGCCGGCAGTCGCTCGGCGAGCATGGTCTTGCCCGCTCCGGGTGGGCCTTCCAGGAAGAGATGGTGCCCGCCTGCCGCCGCCACCTCAACGGCGGTCCGTGCCGAGAGCTGGCCCACGACATCGGCGAGGTCCTGGCCATGATCGTGCTGGGCGGCGCCCAAGCTGTGGATGCCCGTGGCCGCGCCCGTGCCCGGCATGCGCAGGCCCGCCAGCAACGGATCCGGCCGACCCTGCTCGTCCGGATCCTCGTCGGGCACCGGCTCGTCCGTGAGGACGGCGATCAGCTGGCGCAGACTGCGCACCCCGAGCACCGAGATCCCCGGCACCAGCGAGGCCTCGGCCGCCGCGCACTCGGGCACCACCACCTGCTCGTACCCCGCGTCCGCCGCAGCCAGCACCGCCGGCAGCACGCCCCGCACCGGCCGCACCCGGCCGTCCAGGCCCAGCTCCCCGATCATCACGATGTCGCAGAGCACCCGTGGATCGATCCGCTCCGAAGCACCCAGCACCGCACAGGCCACAGCAAGGTCGAAGCCGCTGCCGCCCTTCGGCACCGAGGCAGGGCTCAGCCCCACCGTGAGCTTCTTCTGGGGCCACGACGCGCCGGAATTCACCACCGCCGCCCGAACCCGGTCCTTGCTCTCCGTCAGACTCTTGTCGGGGAGGCCGACCAGAGTGAAGGCCGCGACGCCCGGCTCCAGATCCGCCTGGACCTCGACCACCACGCCCTCTACGCCGACGAGGGCCACCGCACACGTGCGCGCGAATCCCATCAGGCCACTCCCCGCGCGTGCTCGAGCACGGGTGCGCCACGCTCGGGGAGGACGACTCCGATCAGATCGATGCGGACGCCGCCGGGTGGGGCTCCGCCGTGTTCCTGGAGCCAGCGTTCCGCCAGACCGCGCAGGCGCAGCGCTTTGGCGGGGGTGACGGCCGCCATCGGGTGTTCGAAGGGCCCCGCCCTGCGGGTCTTGACCTCGCAGACGACGAGCGCGTCGCCGTCGCGGGCCACGATGTCGATCTCACCGGTCCTGCCGCAGCGCCAGTTCCGCGCCAGGACCGTCATCCCGGTCTCGGCCAGCCGGCGCGCGGCCAGGTCCTCGCCGTACTTGCCGAGTGCACTGCGTTGTGCGTTGCGTGTGTTCATGTCGGCACCACCTCCGGCGCCAACATTGCGGCCACTTCGACTTGCTATTGGATCTTGGTGGACAAGCAACCGACTGTGGACAACTCCGCCACCCGCAGGAGTGGCCTTCGCACGTCATCAGCCGCCCGGCAACTCCAGATCGCTCTTGTTCAGCTCCTCAATGTTCACGTCCTTGAACGTGAGCACCCGCACCTGTTTCACGAAGCGAGCAGGACGGTACATGTCCCACACCCAGGCGTCCGCCATGGACACCTCGAAAAACACCTCACCCTGGACCGAGTGCACCTGCATCTCGTAGTCATTGGTGAGGTAGAAGCGCCGTTCGGTCTCGATCACATATTTGAACAGACCGACGACATCGCGGTACTCCCGATAGAGCTTCAGCTCCATCTCGGTCTCGTACTTCTCGAGGTCCTCGGCGCTCATGGCATGTTCCCCTTCAGCCGTGCGTCCCCCTATTGTGCGCCAGCCCCGCGAGCCCCTAGACGATTTCGGTGTCGAGGACCTCGGGCCTGGCCGGGGGACCCTCGTCGAGCAGCCTGCGCAGCAGCTCGGCGAGCCTGGTCGGATACACCGTCTCATGTGCCTCGGTCAGTTCCTGGCACGTCCACCAGCGCGCTCCGGCGAGACTGCGCCGTTCCAGCTCCGTCAGCCCGGCGGCAACGATGTCCGCCTGCGTCGTACGGGCCAGGAAGTACCACTCGTCCTGGTCCCAGCGCCGCCCCGCGAACGGGAAGGAACACATCCGCCGCCACAGGACCGGACCCAGCTCGACCTGGGTGATGCCGGTCTCCTCCGCGAGTTCCCGCAGTGCGGCCTCCTCGCGGGTTTCGTCGCCCTCCAGTCCGCCACCGGGCGTGAACCACCAGTCATCCGCCGGATCGTCCGGCTCATGCCCGTGCAGCAGCAGAATGCGCTCCTGCGCGTCGAGCAGCACCACCCGGGCCACCTTCCGCGGTCCGCCGCCGTACGAGTCCTCGCCCGAGCCGTCGTCCGACGCCCCGGCCGTACCGTCGTCCGACGCCCCTGGCGACACCCCAGGCGCCCCAGACACCCCCGGCGCCTCAGACACCCCAGCCGTCTCAGCTGACACCAGCCGGCTCCGTCCGTGTCCGGCCACGCCGGCGGCCCATGCGCTGGGCGATCGGCCCGTACGCCGCTCCGCCCAGCACGAGCACCGCGCCGACCACCACGGCGGCGAGAACCAGTCGCAGCGGCCCCGGCGACGAGATCGCGCCGAGCGTCTCGAAGCCCGTGGGACGCGGCAGCATGCCGTCCATGGGCCAGGCCACGGCATCGACCCGGGCCTTCACCGCGCTGCGCGGCACCGTGCCATTGAAGGCCTCCGTGAGGTGGGCGGTGGAGTCCAGCGAGCCGCTGCGCTCGTCGCCGAGCAGGAACAGCCGTCCCTCGGGGACCTCGACGGTCGGGATCTGGGTCGACTCGGCGGCCTGGCCCTCGGGAAGATACGGTTCGTCGATCTTCTTGCCGTTGACGGTCAGCTTGTCGTCCGTGCAGCAGGCGACCGTGTCGCCGCCGACCGCGACGACCCGCTTGACGATGAGTGTGTCGCCCCAGCTCTCCTGCTTGAAGACGACGACGTCGCCACGCTCGATCTCACTGCCGTCGATCCGCTCGGCCAGGATGCGGTCGCCCGCCTTGATCGTCGGTGCCATCGACTCGGTCGGCACCGTGTAGGGCTGATAGACGATCGCGCCCCAGGCGAAGCCGCCGAGGAAGAGCACACAGCCGAGGGCCACGATCAGCCCCGACAGCACGCTGCCGAGCCGTCCGTGGCCCTCGTCCGTACGACCTGATGTTCTGCTCATCCCAGTGCTCCCCCAACTCGGAGAATCGATTCCCACGGCTCAGGTGCGGGCCGCGGAAGATCGGCGATCTGGGACGGCACCCTACCCGGCGGTACCCCGCCCAGAAACCCTCGAGTTTCCGACGGTAAGGCGGCGCCTGCGCCACAGCACCAGCGGCACCGCGCCCGCAAGACCGAGGGCGCCCGGAGCGGCCGCGCTGAGGTTCTGGTCGAAGGTGTCGGGAATCGGCAGCGTGGCCCAGCGGGTGGGCGGCCAGGCGATCACGATGGCACGGCCCACGACGTTGCCCACGGGCACGAAGCCCGCGTTCTTGTCCTGCTGGTGGTAGCGGGAGTCCAGCGAGTTCTGGCGGTGGTCACCCATGACCCAGATTTTGCCCTCGGGTACCTTCACCTTGAACTGGCCGCCCTGGTCGTCGACGCTGCACGGGGTGTTCCCGGCGTATACGTACGGCTCGTTCAGCGCCTTGCCGTTGACCTTCAGCGGGCCCGTTTTGTTGCACTCGATCGTGTCACCCGCGACGCCGATGACCCGCTTGATGAGGTCCTTCTCATCGGCGGACGGCATCAGACCGATCTTGCTGAGGATCTGCTGCACAGCGTTCGGATTGGGCGTCGGCTCGCCCGCGAGCCAGCTGTCGGGGTCGTGGAAGACGACCACCTCGCCGCGGCCGGGCTCGGAGCCGAACCACGGGGTGAGCTTGTCGACCAGGACCCGGTCGCCCTGCTGGAGGGTGTTCTGCATCGAGTCCGAGGGGATGGAGAACGCCTGGACCAGGAAGGTCTTGATCAGCAGCGCGAGAACCAACGCGATACCGATGAGGAGCGGGAGTTCCTTCCAGAAGGAGCGCGGCTTCTTGGACTTCGGGTCCTTCGCACCCGGCCCCTGCGTACCGCCACCGCTCCCGGAGTCACTCCCGGAGCCGACGACGTCTTCCGTGGCCGGGGCGGCCGATCCGTCGGTTCGCTCCGGCTCCTCGGGGCCATCGTGTCCGGATCGTGCGCCGACCGCCAAATCCCCCACATCCACTCCTTACTCCGTGCCGCCGCCTGCCCCGGATCCGGCGCAGGCCCACCACTCCCATAACGAGCGGGAGTTCCGCAGGGCTCGGGAGCGGGATCAATCCATTCAGATCCGCGGAGGCCACCCTATGCGACGGGCCGAGGGCGGTGGTCGACCCGCTCGGCACGGACGCGTATGTGTCCGGCTCCTTCAGACGGGTCCAGTGCCCGAAGGGCCAGGCGATGACCATGGCTCTGCCGACGACCGAGTCCTCGGAAACGGTACCGCTGTACTTCTCGGTGCGGTGGTAGCGGGAGTCCGCGGAGTTGGCCCGGTGGTCGCCCATGACCCACAGGCGCCCCTCGGGCACGGTCACCTCGAAGGCGAAGTCCGACGGCTTGTTTCCGCTGCGGATGTACGGCTCCTCGAGCGGCATGCCGTTGACGGTCACGCGCCCCTGGGTGTCACAGCACTTGACGGTGTCGCCGCCGACCGCGACGACCCGCTTGATCAGGTCCTTGTCGTTGTCCGAGGGCAGCAGACCGATGGCCGTCAGTCCCTCTTTGACCTGCTTGATGACGACGGGGTCTTCCTTCTTCGTGGTCTGCTCCCCCGCGAGCCAGTTCCCCGGGTCCTTGAAGACGACGACGTCGCCACGCTGGGGCTTGGAACCGAACCACGGCGTGAACTTGTCGACGAGCACCCGGTCGCCGATCTGGATCGTGCTCTCCATGGAGCCCGACGGGATCACGAAGGCCTGCACGAGAAAGGTCTTGAGCACCAGGGCTATGAGCACCGCGACGCCTGCGAGGAGGGGTATCTCCTTAATCGCGGAGCGCTGTCTGCGCCGCTTGACCTTGCGCTGGAGCTTGCGGCGCTCGGCGCGGCCGGGCCGGGCCGCCCCGCCGGCGGCGCGGCGCGTTCCGGTGGGCAGCAGGTTGTCGGCCTCATGGCTGGAGACCCCGCGCGGCCTGCCACGGTTACCCATGGGCACCGTCCGCTTTTTTCGAGTCGCTCGCCTCCGCGGCGGGCACGCGCGCGTAGCCGTCGGGACGCTCCAGCCGGGTCCAGTGGCCCACCGGCCAGGAGATCCAGTCGGCTCTGCCGATGACGTCACCGACGGGGATCATGCCGCCACCGGGAGATCCCAGATGGTCGCGGGAGTCGCTCGAGTCGCTGCGGTGGTCACCGAGGAGGAACAGGCTGCCGTCGGGCACTACGACGTCGAAGGCCACGTCGGACGGGCTGTTCCCCGGATACAGAAACGTCGACTCGTCGACCGACCGGCCGTTCACCTCGAGCCTCCCGTCCTTGTCGCAGCAGACCACATGGTCTCCCCCCACACCGACAACGCGCTTGATGTAGTCGGCGTTTCCGAAGTACCCGGTGCCGTCGAACACGACGACGTCGCCCCGCTGCGGCGCAGCACCGAAACGGTACGCCAACTTATTTACGAGAACGCGGTCCCCGATCCTCAATCCGCGCTCCATGGAACTGCTGGGAATCTGGAACGGCTGCATCACGAACTTACTGAACAGCACCAGAAACAGCAGGCAGACCAGCACGGTCAAGGTGATCCGCCCACCGGGGAGCCAGTCCGCGGCCCGGTCCACCAACGCGAAACGCGACCGGCCCTCCATACCCTCTGTGTCCGAGATCTCCTCGGACTCGGTGGGGCAGGAGGAGCGGTCGCGCTCCGTGTGCTGTGCTTCGGTGTCCATCGAAGCCAGATGTTATCCGGCGTCCATATGAACCCCTTCGCGAGCTCAGTTGTCGCGCTTCTCCTTGATCTTCGCGGCCTTGCCGCGCAGGTCACGCAGGTAGTACAGCTTCGCGCGACGCACGTCACCGCGGGTGACGAGCTCGATCTTCTCAACGATCGGGGTGTGCACCGGGAAGGTGCGCTCGACGCCGACGGAGAAGGAGACCTTGCGGACCGTGAAGGTCTCGCGGACACCGGCACCCTGGCGGCGGATGACTACGCCCTTGAACTGCTGCACACGGGAGCGGTTGCCCTCGATGACGCGGACGTGGACGTTGACGGTGTCACCCGGGCGGAAGGCCGGGATGTCGCTGCGCAGCGACGCGCTGTCGACGGAGTCGAGCAGGTGAGACATTTCTTCTGCTTTCTTCGCTGATGCCACAGGTCATCAACGGGAGATAGTTTTCCAAGAGGATGCTGCCGCGTCGGGGCGGGCGTCGTGTCCCCCTGTGGCAGGGGCGCACGCCTGGCGACGTACAACAGCGGCCTATTCTTCCACGGCCTCTGGTCTGCGCCAAAATCGACGGTGTGGCACCCCTTCGGGGTCCGGCGCCCAGCCCAGGATCGAGAGCATTTCGCGGTCCTTCTTGTCGAAGACGGACGGATCGCAGCGCTCGATGAGGTCGGGTCGATGGGCCGCCGTACGCCGCAGGGCCTCGTCTCGGCGCCAGCGGGCGATCTTTCCGTGGTGGCCGCTGAGCAGCACCTCCGGGATCTCCCGGCCGCGCCACTCGGGGGGCTTGGTGTACACCGGCCCCTCCAGGAGGTTGGCCATGGCCCCGGGGGCGAAGGAGTCGTCCCGGTGGGACTCGGCATTGCCGAGAACGCCCGGCAGCAGCCGCGCCACGGCCTCCGTGACGACCAGGACGGCCGCCTCGCCACCGGCGAGGACGTAGTCACCGATGGACACCTCGTGGACGGGCATCCGGGTGGCGTACTCGTCGATGACCCGACGATCGATGCCTTCGTAGCGGGCGGGCGTGAAGATCAGCCAGGGCCGCTCGGAGAGCTCGACGGCGAGTTCCTGGGTGAAAGGGCGTCCGCTGGGTGTGGGCACGACCAGGACGGGCTCGTGGGAGCCCGTCTCGTAGCCGTCCGCCAGTACGGAGTCCAGGGCGTCGCCCCAGGGATCGGTCTTCATGACCATGCCCGGGCCGCCGCCGTACGGGGTGTCGTCGACCGTGTTGTGGCGGTCGTACGTCCACTCCCGAAGATCATGCACGTGCACATTCAGCTGTCCACGCGCGCGTGCCTTGCCGACGAGCGAGACGTTCAGGGGGTCCAGATACTCGGGGAAGATCGTGACGACGTCGAGCCGCATTACGCCTCGCCCTGGGGGGAATCGATCTCGGCCTGATCATCGATCAGCCCCGGCGGCGGGTCGATGACGGCCCGCTGCTCCTCCAGGTCGATCTCGATGACGATCTCCTCGACGAACGGGATCAGGGCCTCGGTCCCGTCCGGCCGCTCGACCACGAACAGGTCCTGCGAGGGCAGGTGCGAGATCTCCGTGATCCGTCCGACCTCCGCACCGTCCTTGGTGACCACGTCCAGGTCCATCAACTGGTGGTCGTAGTACTCGTCCGGGTCCTCGGGCTGCTCGTCCGGGTCGACCTCCGCGATCAGGAGGGTGTTGCGCAGCGCCTCGGCGGCGTTCCGGTCACGTACGCCTTCGAAGCGCAGCAGAAGACGGCCACTGTGGACGCGGCCCGTCTCGATGGTCAGTGGTCCGGCGGAGGCCGGGTCGGTGAGCAGGACGGCGCCGGGCCCGAGCCTGAGTTCCGGCTCGTCCGTACGTACCTCCACGGTGACCTCGCCCTTGATGCCGTGGGCGCGGCCGACGCGAGCGACTACCAGCTGCACTGTGCTTGATCTCCTGTCGATACGACTACGGGCCGGGGTGGGCTCATGAGCCCTCCCCGGCCCGAGCCGGTGCTGCCTGTTACGTCAGCGGACGTGGTCCACGTCGACGAGGTCGACGCGGACACCGCGGCCGCCGATGGCACCCACGACGGTACGCAGAGCACGCGCGGTGCGGCCATTGCGGCCGATCACCTTACCGAGGTCGTCGGGGTGGACCCGGACCTCGAGAACGCGCCCACGGCGCAGGTCACGCGAGGCGACCTGCACATCGTCGGGGTTGTCGACAATGCCCTTCACGAGGTGCTCGAGAGCCTCCTCGAGCATGCTCAGGCCTCGGTCGACGCGGACTCGGCGGCGGCCTCGTCCTTCTTCTCAGCCTTCTTCTTCTGGGTGATGGCCTCACCCTTGCCCTCGTCGTCGCCACCGAGGGCGTCGAACAGCGGGCGCGTCGCCTTCGGCTCGGCCACGAGCAGCGGAGCCGGGGCGGGCAGACCCTTGAACTTCTGCCAGTCGCCGGTCAGCTTGAGGATGGCGAGAACCGGCTCGGTCGGCTGCGCGCCGACACCCAGCCAGTACTGCGCACGCTCGGTGTCGACCTCGATGCGCGAGGGGTTCTGCACCGGGTGGTACAGGCCGATCTCCTCGATGGCCCGGCCATCACGGCGGGTACGGGAGTCGGCGACGACAATGCGGTAGTGAGGCGAACGGATCTTGCCCAGACGCTTCAGCTTGATCTTGACTGCCACGGGAGTGGTGTCTCCTGGTCTTGACGTGGTTGGGCACGGCGAGATGGCCGCGTGGGGTTGCGGTACCCGAGTGCCCGATGGACGCGTCAGCCGGAGGAGAGAGGGGTCCTATGCGGCTGTCGAGTACAGCTAGCCATTGTGCCACACCCTGACAGCTCGCCTTCACCCGGCGAGGTGCACCTGCCCATGCCTCATGCCTCACCGGCACCCGGCGGCGTCGGCCCCGGGCGCCGCCGGGGCCGTCCGGCACCTGCAAGCAAGGTGTCGCGGCTGAGTACGGCTGCCACGAGCAGCCGTCCGCTCAGCTCGCCGCCGCCCCGACCACCTCCGGGATACGGAAGGGCTTGCCGCACCCCCCGCACACGATCGGCGCCTGCGCCAGCACCGACGGGACGACCCGCACATTGCGGCCGCAGTCGCAGACCGCCTTGACGCGAACACCTCCTCCGGAGGAGCCGTGCCGGGCGGCCGGGCCCCGGAAGGAGCGGGCCGTGTCGGCGGCGGTCGCGGCGGTGTGCGCCTTGAGGGCGCGCTGCAGCCGCTCGATCGTCGGGCGGTAGCGCCGCTTCGCCTCGGGGTTGAGCGTGACCAGGGAGAAGCCACTACTGGGGTGCGGCTCCTCCGGGTGGTCCAGGCCCAACTCCTCGGCGATCGCGAGGAATCTACGGTTGTGGTACCGGCCGGCGCGCGAGGTGTCGCGGACTCCGCGGGCGGCGGCGATGCCGTGGACTGCTTCATGAAGCAGTCGCTCGAAAGAGAGCTCGTGTCCGCAGGCGGACGACGACTCTCCGATCAGGGACTCTGGCGCGGCAAGATCGGGCAGCTCGGGGTGGTGCCGCTGAATATCGGCCCACGCCCCTGCCAGCTCTGCGGCGAGAACAGGTGGTGTCGTGCTCACGTAATGACAACGAGCCGAGGTGCCTCTGTGTTCCTATTCCGGGGCATCCCAAATAATTTGCACGTACCCGTCAGTTGCCACTGATGCGTCCTGACGAGGGCGGGTGCGCTGATCTGCGGAGAAGCCTCACAGCTCATAGCAAGCCGGTACGTAGTCACATGTACGCCCCGGCGCGTAGACAAGGTCAGCGCGCCGGGGCACCTGTGTTCAACAGATACGCAAGAGGCGTTTCGGTCACCCTCGGGACGACTCAGTAGGCGCGCGCCACGACGGCGACGTTACCCGGTGCGTCGTCGGCGCCGGGCACCGACCCGTCCTCGGCGACCAGACACCGTACGGTCACGGAGTGCTCGGCGAGCTTGGCCTCACCCTCTTCACCAAGGTCGGCCCAGGGGATGCGCGCCCAGCCGCCGGCGGTGGCCGCCTCGACGGCCTCCTCGATCGTCGACACGTCCGACGTGCGGGACCGGCGGCGTTCGCGGGACTGCTGCAGAAGCAGCGCCTGGTCCTCTTCGAGGACCGTGGGGAGCAGTCCCACCAGAGCGTCGAGGGCGACCGGCTCCTTGCCGCCGGGGATGCGGCGGGCCAGCATCGCGGTGCCGTTCTCCAGGTCACGGGGGCCGACCTCGATGCGTACGGGCACGCCCTTGAGCTCCCAGTCGACGGCGCGGCGCCCGAACGGGGTGTCCGTGCGGTCGTCCACCTGAACGCGTACGCCCGCAGCCCTCAGCCGATCGCCGATTTCGTGGACCTTGGCCAGAACCGCTTCGTCGCCCTTGATCGCGAGGACGACGGCCTGCACGGAGGCCAGCCGGGGCGGCACCCGCAACCCATTGTCATCGCCGTGCGACATGATCAGGCCACCCACCATGCGGGTCGACGACCCCCAGGAGGTCTGCCAGACGAGCTCCTGCTTGCCGTCCTTGGACAGGTACTGGGTGTGGAATGCCTTGGCGAAGTTCTGGCCCAGCTCGTGGCTGGTGCCCATCTGGAGCGCCTTCCCGTCGCCCATCATGGCTTCGAGCGTGAGGGTGTTGATGGCGCCGGCGAACCGCTCGCTCGGGGTCTTGCGGCCGAGCACCACGTCGATGCCGAGGACGTTCACCATGAAGTCCTCGTACACCTCCTTGTGGATGTACGCGGCGTAGTCCCGTGCGTCCTCGTACGTGGCGTGCGCGGTGTGGCCCTCCTGCCAGAGGAATTCCGTCGTGCGGAGGAACACGCGCGGGCGCATCTCCCAACGAACGACGTTCGCCCACTGGTTGATGAGCAGCGGGAGGTCGCGGTAGCTCTGGACCCACTTGGAGAAGTAGTCGTTGATGATCGTCTCGGAGGTGGGGCGGACGACGACCGGCTCCTCCAGCTCCTTGCCGCCGCCGTGCGTGACGACCGCGAGCTCCGGGGCGAAGCCCTCGACGTGCTCGGCCTCCCTCGTCAGATACGACTGCGGGATGAAGAGCGGGAAGTACGCGTTCTGGGCGCCCGCTTCCTTGATGCGGGCGTCCATCTCCTGCTGCATCCGCTCCCACAGCCCGTACCCGTACGGTCGGATGACCATGGTGCCGCGCACCGGCCCGTTGTCGGCCAGCTCGGCCTTGTTGATCAGGTCCTGGTACCAGCGCGGGAAGTCGGCCGCCTGGGGCGTGAGAACAGGTGCCTTTGCCATGGCGCGATGGTACGGGCACACGTTGCCGGGATGTGAATTCTTGCGCCACGCGCAGGCAGCGCACAAGCCGGGTGCCACAACCCCTGGACGCGGGGACGAGCGCGGAGTTTCCTGACATACGGGGGGAGTGCGCGCGCACTGCACGGGGGCTGGGGAACGGGGCACAGAGGCAAACTCTCGGCGGATTGGGGCGCTTTCGATGACACCTACGCTCGTGCGGCAGCACCTACCTCACGCGGGAGCGACACCCCGCGTGTATTTGCGTGCACGCGCGCGTGACTGGGCCGAGATCCAGGAGCGGATGCTGGTGCCGCTCTACGAGGCCGTCCACGAGCGACTCGAAGTGGGCGGCGGGACGCGGCTCCTCGGCCTCGGCTGCGGATCGGGGCTGGCCCTTTTGCTGGCGGCCTCCAGGGGTGCCGCGGTGACCGGTGTCGACGCCGACTCGCCCGAGCGGCTGGCGCTCGCCCGGGAGCGGCTGCTGCCGGAGGCGTGGGGCACGCACGCGCGTGCCGACGCCCGGATCGTGGCGGGGTCCCCTTCGGACCTCGTCGACGCGAACACGCCCGCGTACACGCTGGTGACCGCGTTCGAGCCGCTCGGGGGTGCGGCCGGGGACTCCGAAGGGCTCGTCGAGCTTGTGCGGGAGGCTGCTCCGCTCGCCGAGCGGGGGGCGCCCGTGGTGCTTGTCGGGTGGGGGCCGCCGGAGCGTTGCGCCACGTCCGCGGTGCTGCGGGAGGTCGCCGGGCCGGCCGACACGGTGCGGGCCGATCGTCGCGACGACCTGGAGGAGGTCGCCCAGCGGGCCGGGTTCCGGCCGGACGGATCGGGGCGGGTCGCGTGTCCCTTCGGGTACGCGGACGTGGAGAGTGCGGTACGGGGGTTGTTGTCGACCGGGCTGTTCGATGTGGCCCTTGGTGCTACGGACCTGGTTCAGGTCGGCAAGGAACTCACGGAGGCGCTTCAGCCTCATCGTCGGCGGGACGGGACGGTGTGGATGCCCAACGTCTTTCGGTACCTGATCGCGCGTACGCGGTGAGGTCCGGGGTTCCTCGCCCTCGCCGCCCCTACCTCTCCCATCCCCCGATCGCCCGAAGGGCTCGTCCTCGAACGCCGGACAGGTCCTAAGAGGTCTCCTTCTTCAATCGCGGGATCCCCGCGATGCGGTACGCCTCCGCCTCCTCCAGCGTCTCGTTCGCCAGCAACGCCTCCGCCAGCGCGTCCAATTGGGCGCGGTGGTCACGGAGTTTCTCGCAGGCCTCCTCGTAGCACTCGTCGACGATGCGGCGCATCTCGTGGTCGATCGAGTCGAGGGTGGCCGGGGCGGCGGCGAGGCCGTAGGCCTGCTGGGGGTCGTTCGGGAGGGCGGAGAGGCGGCCGATACGTTCGCTCATGCCCCAGCGGGCGACCATGCCGCGGACGATGTTGGTGACCTGTTCGAGGTCGTTCTCGGAGCCCGTGGTGATGACTCCGTAGACGACGTGTTCGGCGGCCATGCCGCCCAGCGCGCCGATGATGCGGCCGCGCAGGTACTCCTCCGTGTACGAGTACCTGTCGGCGTCCGGGGTGGAGAGTGTGACGCCCAGGGCGCGGCCGCGCGGGACGATGGTGATCTTGCGGACCGGGTCGGCGCCCGGCTGCAGCATGCCGAGGAGGGCGTGGCCGCTCTCGTGGTGGGCCGTGCGGTGGCGCTCCTCCTCGGGCATCACCAGCGACCGTTCGGCGCCCAGCTGCACCTTTTCCAGCGCCTCGGAGAGGTCCGTCTGTGTCACCTGCTCCTGCTGGCGCTTGACCGCGAGCAGGGCCGCCTCGTTGGCGAGGTTGGCCAGGTCCGCGCCGGTCATACCCGGCGTCGTACGGGCCACCTGCCCGAGGTTCACGTCGGGGGCGAGCGGGATTTCGCGGGTGTGGATCTCCAGGATCGCCTCGCGGCCGCCGCGGTCGGGGGGTGAGACCTGGACGGTCCGGTCGAAGCGGCCGGGGCGGGTCAGCGCCGGGTCCAGGATGTCCGCGCGGTTCGTCGCCGCGATGACGATGACGCCCTCGGAGCCCGAGAAGCCGTCCATCTCGGTGAGGATCTGGTTCAGCGTCTGCTCGCGCTCGTCGTGACCGCCCATCGCGGAACCGCCGCCGCGGGCCCGGCCGATGGTGTCGATCTCGTCGATGAAGATGATGGAGGGGGCCACTTTGCGGGCCTCGGCGAACAGTTCACGCACGCGCGAGGCGCCCACGCCCACGATCATCTCGATGAATTCCGAGGCCGAGGCAGAGAAGAACGGGACTCCCGCCTCTCCCGCGACCGCCCGCGCGAGCAGGGTCTTTCCCGTGCCGGGCGGGCCCGCCAGGAGCACGCCTCGCGGCATCTTCGCGCCCATCCTGCGGTAGGCGTCGGGATTCTTGAGGAAGTCCACGACGTCGTTCAGTTCGCCCGCGACCTCGTCGATTCCGGCCACGTCCGCGAAGGTCGTGCGGGGGGCACCGGGCTCCAGTTCGATCGGCTTCGGGGGTGCCTTGCGGCCGAGCATGCCGCCCGCGCCACCCAGGCCGCCGCCCGTCCGCATCCGCCGGGCGAAGAAGATCCACAGCGCCACCAGGAGCACCATCGGGGCCAGGGAAAGCAGCAGGTTGGACAGGAAACTGCGCTGCTGCACCACCGGCGAGGCGGTCACCGTGACGTTGCGCTGCTCCAGGTTCCGCCAGAGCTGGTCGTCCGCGAAGGACGGGCGCTGGGTCTTGAACTTGGTGTACTTCCCGTCGCCCTCCGGGTTGTCCTGGGCGTTCTTGAGCTGGCCCTGGATCGCGTCGCCCTTGGAGTAGATCTTGGTGACGTTGCCCTCGTCGACCTGCTTGCTGAACTCCGTATACGAGATCGTCGGCTCGTCGCCCTCGTTGAACAGGGACAGCGCCAGGATGGCGGCCAGGAACACGACAAGAGCGGCGACGACCAGCCCGATCCAGCCGCCCGGCATCTTCCACCTGCCGGAGGGCGACTCGGGCGGCGTGCCCTCGGTATGCCACGGCTGGTCAGGGGCCTTGCGCGGCGGCACACGGGGGTTGCTCATATTCGGACGTTACGACATACAGCGGACACCGGCACCCTCGGACGGCGGGCACGGCACGGTGACGCGCCTGGGGGCGCCCCTCCGACGAGGGGCGCCCCCAGGCGCGTACCGACAAAAACACCGTCAGCCCATGAACTTCTTGAACTCGTCCGGCAGCTCGAAGTCCTGGCCGCCCTGCTGCGGCAGACCAAAGGCGTTGCCGCCCTGGGCCCCGGCCTCGCGGCGCGCGGCGGCCTCGTCCTCCTGCTGCTTGCGCTTCATCGGGTTGCCGGAGCGCTGCTTGCCCTTGGCCTGCTTCTGCTTCTTCTTGGCGCGGCCGGGGCCGCCGCCCATGCCCGGCATCCCGGGCATCCCCGGCATGCCGCCGCCCTGGGCCATGCGGGACATCATCTTGCGGGCCTCGAAGAAGCGCTCGACCAGGCCCTTGACCGCACTCACATCGACGCCGGAGCCCTTGGCGATACGGGCACGGCGCGAGCCGTTGATGATCGTCGGCTCCTGGCGCTCGCCCGGGGTCATCGACTTGATGATGGCGGCGGTGCGGTCGACGTCGCGCTCGTCGAGGTTGTTGATCTGGTCCTTGATCTGACCCATGCCGGGGAGCATGCCGAGCAGCTTGCTGATGCTGCCCATCTTCCGGACCTGCTCCATCTGGGCCAGGAAGTCGTCCAGGGTGAAGTCCTGGCCCTTCTTGGACGCCAGCTTGGAGGCCATCTTCTCGGCCTCTTCTTGGCTGAACGTCTTCTCCGCCTGCTCGATCAGGGTGAGCAGGTCACCCATGTCGAGGATGCGGGAGGCCATCCGGTCCGGGTGGAAGGCGTCGAAGTCGTCGAGCTTCTCGCCGTTCGACGCGAACATGATCGGCTTGCCGGTGACCGAGGCGATGGAGAGCGCGGCACCACCGCGCGCGTCGCCGTCGAGCTTCGACAGGACGACGCCGTCGAAGCCGACGCCGTCACGGAAGGCCTCGGCGGTGTTGACCGCGTCCTGACCGATCATCGCGTCGACGACGAAGAGGATCTCGTCGGGGCTGACCGCGTCGCGGATGTCCGCGGCCTGCTGCATCAGCTCCTGGTCGATGCCGAGACGGCCCGCGGTGTCCACGATGACGATGTCGTGGACCTTCGTCTTCGCGAACTCCATGGAGTCCTTGGCGACCTTGACCGGGTCACCGACGCCGTTGCCCGGCTCGGGCGCGTAGACGGCGACGCCCGCGCGCTCGGCGACGACGCTGAGCTGGTTCACGGCGTTCGGGCGCTGGAGGTCGGCGGCCACCAGGAGCGGGGAGTGGCCCTGGTCCTTGAGCCACTTGCCGAGCTTTCCGGCGAGAGTGGTCTTACCGGCACCCTGCAGACCCGCGAGCATGATCACGGTGGGCGGGTTCTTGGCGAACCGCAGGCGGCGGGTCTCGCCACCCAGAATCGTGACCAACTCATCGTTGACGATCTTGACGATCTGCTGGGCAGGATTCAGCGCCTTGGAGACCTCGACGCCGAGGGCACGCTCCTTGACGTTCTTGATGAAGGTGCGCACGACCGGCAGGGCCACGTCGGCTTCGAGAAGCGCGATACGGATCTCGCGTGCGGTGGTGTCGATGTCCGCCTCGGAGAGCCGGCCTTTACCGCGGAGATTCTTGAAAGTCGCGCTGAGGCGGTCGGAGAGGGTATCGAACACGGCGCTCGTCGGTCCTCAAAGGTTGGGGGCAGTCTGATGTCGCTCCCCAGGGTATCCGGCCATGGCAACAAGTCGGCCCCTGCCCGACAGAACTGCGGGGCAGGGGCCGGAATCCCCACGCGCGTGGGGAGCAGTAATTGTCCGCCTTCAGCACGTGCTATGCGGTGGACCATCCCCGCAGAGGCGGGGAGACACAGGATCCAACGGCTCACCATGCCCTGGGGTCACACACTCAACGCAGGCATTCCTCGAGCGAACGTGCCAGCCCAGCTGCCTCCGGGCCTGGCAAGGGCTGGCCCTTCGGAGACGTGACGTAAAAGGCGTCGACCGCATTGGCGCCCAGCGTCGACACATGCATGCTCCGCACCCGTACGTTCGCCTGCTCGAAAGCCCGCCCGATGCGGTGCAGCAGCCCGGGAGCGTCATGAGCGCGGACCTCGATGACCGTGGCGTGACGTGATGCCGCCGGGGCGACCGTCACACGGGCCGGCGGCGCGATCGTGCCCCGGCGCCGGGGATAGGCGGCGTCCCGCTCGGCGAGACGGCCCGCGATGTCGAGCGAGCCGTCCAGGGCGCGTACGAGATCGGCGCGCAGCCGGGCCGCCTGCGGCAGGGAGCCGTACTCGGCGGCGACCCGCCAGTTGAGCATCAGCACCGCGCCCTCGACGCCGTCGGGCAGGTCGAGGGCGCGCAGCTCGGCCGTGCGCACGGTCAGCCGGTGCATGGCGAGGACGCCCGCCACCGCGGGAAGCACCCCGGGCTGGTCCGGCACGGCGATGAGCAGTTCCACGCCCAGCGGCTCCGGATCGCCGGAGCTCTCCTCGGTCGGCGGTTCGGTCTGCGCGCGCAGCGCGAGCACCGGCCCGCCCGTGCGGAACGCCTCGATCGCGAGCCGCTCCTGTTCGGCCGTGGGGGCCGCGGCCTCCGGCTCCTCGGGGTCGTCCCCGGCGAGCACGGCCGCGACCCGCTTGACCAGGTCGGCGACCAGGGAGCCGCGCCAGGAGGACCAGGCGGCGGGCCCGGTGGCCAGCGCGTCCGCCTCGGTGAGCGCGTGCAGCAGTTCGAGGGTGCTCTGCGAGCCGACCGCCTCGGCGACCGAGCGAACCGTGGCCGGGTCCTCCAGGTCGCGCCGGGTGGCGGTGTCGATGAGCAGCAGATGGTGGCGTACGAGGGTGGCGAGGACGGCCACGTCGGTGCGGTCGAAGCCGATCCGGGCGGCCACGTCCCTGGCGATGATCTCGCCCGCGACGGAGTGGTCGCCGGGCCAGCCCTTGCCGATGTCGTGCAGCAGGGAGGCGACGAGGAGGAGGTCGGGGCGGCCCACCCGGCGGGTCAGTTCGGAGGCGCGGACGGCCGTCTCGATGAGGTGCCGGTCGACGGTCCAGATGTGCACGGCGTTGCGCTGCGGCCGGCAGCGCACCCGCTCCCAGTCGGGCAGGAGCCGGGTGATCAGGCCCTCGGCCTCCAGCGCCTCCCAGACCTCGATGGTCGGGCGGCCCGAGCCCAGCAGGGTGACGAGCTGCTCCCGGGCCTCGGCGGGCCAGGGCGTGGGGAGGGGGCGCGCGACGGCGGCCATGCGCCGTACGGCGTGCAAGGACAGCGGGAGCCCGGCCTCTGCGGCGGCGGCCGCCGCGCGCAAGGGGAGCACCGGGTCGCGCTCGGGGCGCGCGGCGCGCGCGAGCACCACCTCGCCATCCATCTCGACCACACCCTCGGCGAGCGGTGAGCGCTCCGCGGCGGGCTTGGCGCCGCCCAGCATGGCCCGCAGACGCGGACGCACGGCGCGCGAGCGCAGCACGCGCGCCACCTCGCGCCAGGTGACGTCACTGGCGTACGAGACGACGCGGGAGGCCTCGTAGACCTGGCGCAGCAGCGTGTCGGCGTCCAGCAGGCCGAGTTCCGCGGCGACCTGGTCCTGTTCCTGGAGGGCGAGGCGGTCGGTGGCGCGTCCGGTGGTCAGATGCAGCGCGTCGCGGACGTCGAGGAGTCTGCGGCGTGCGTCGGAGAGGCCTTCGCGGGGCGCGTCCGCGAGCCAGGAGGCGGCGACGGCGCGCAGGGCGGTGGCGTCGCGGAGGCCGCCGCGGGCCTCCTTCAGGTCCGGTTCCAGCAGGTACTGCAGCTCGCCCTGCCGCTCGGCCCGCTCGGCGCACAGTTCCTGGAGTTCGGGGAGACGTTTCGGCGCCTGGTTGCGCCAGTCGGCCAGGACGGCTGTGCGCAATCCGGCGGTGAGACCGAGGTCGCCCGCGATATGGCGGGCGTCCAGCAGCCCCAACTGCACCTTGAGGTCCTCGCCCGCGGTCTTGCGGGCCTCGGCCGGCGTACGGACGGAGTGGTCGAGGGCGAGGCCGAGGTCCCAGACGGGGTACCAGATGCGGTCGGCGAGGGCGGCTACCGCGCCGGAGTCGCTGCCGTCGTGCAGGAGCAGCAGGTCCAGATCGCTGCGTGGGGAGAGTTCACCGCGGCCGTAGCCGCCGACGGCGACGAGTGACGCTCCGCGCAGACCGTCCGAGCCGGCGGTGAAGAGGCCGGTCAGCCAGTCGTCCGTCAGTTCGGCGAGGGCAGCACGGCGCGGCGGCCCGGACTGCGCCTCCTTCTGGAGGAGGCGCAGCCGGGCCGCCGCGTAGCCGCTGGGTCCCGAGTCCTCTGCTTCCGTACGCATCTCCGTACTCGTCACCCAGCGACTCCTGTTCGTTTCTTCGGTTTAGAGCGCGTCCGGGCCGCGCTCGCCGGTCCGGACCCGGACGGCCGTCTCGACCGGGATGGACCACACCTTGCCGTCACCGATCTTGCCGGTGCGGGCCGCCTTGACGATGACGTCGATCAGGCCTTCGGCGTCGTCGTCCTCGGCCAGCACCTCGATGCGGATCTTGGGGACCAGGTCGACCGTGTACTCGGCACCACGGTAGACCTCGGTGTGTCCCCGCTGCCGACCGTAGCCGCTGGCCTCCGTGACCGTCAGACCGTGCACCCCGAAGGCCTGCAGGGCCTCCTTGATCTCGTCGAGCCGATGCGGCTTCACGACGGCGGTGATGAGCTTCATGCGTCCACCTTCTTGGCAATGCCCTCAGCGGGGGTCGGCGAGGAGGTAAAGCCCGCGCCGCCGCCGGTGCCGCTGAAGTCGTATGCGGTCTCGGCGTGCTCAGCCTGGTCGATGCCCGCCACCTCTTCATCCTCGGTGACGCGCATACCGATCGTCTTGTCGATCAGGAAAGCGAGGATCGCGGAGGCGACCAGGGAGTAACCCAGGACCGCGAAGACACCGGCGCACTGCTTCCAGAACTGGTCGAGGCCGCCACCGTAGAAGAGACCCTCGACCTCGGACTGGCCCTTGCCGCTGGCGAAGAAGCCGACCAGCAGGGAGCCGACGACACCGCCGACGAGGTGGACACCGACGACGTCCAGGGAGTCGTCGTAGCCGAACTTGTACTTGAGACCGACGGCCATGGCGCACAGCACACCGGCGATGGCACCGACGGCGATCGCGCCCAGCGGGGACACCGCACCACCGGACGGGGTGATCGCGACCAGACCCGCGACCGCACCGGAGGCGGCACCCAGCGTGGTGAACGCGCCGTGCCGGATCTTCTCGTAGGCGAGCCAGGCGAGCATCGCAGCGGCGGTGGCGATCTGCGTGTTGAGGAACATCAGCGCGCCGACACCGTCGTCGTTGCCGAGCCACGAGCCGGCGTTGAATCCGAACCAGCCGAACCACAGCAGACCGGCGCCGAGCATGACCAGCGGAAGGCTGTGCGGGCGCATCGGGTCCTTCTTGAAGCCGACGCGCTTACCGATGACGAGGATCACGCCGAGCGCCGCGGCACCGGCGTTGATGTGGACCGCCGTACCACCCGCGAAGTCGATCACGCCGAGGTCGAACGCCCAGCCGCCGGTGCCCCATACCCAGTGCGCGACCGGGAAGTACACGATCGTGGCCCACAGGGCGACGAAAAGGCACCAGGCGGTGAACTTCACGCGGTCCGCGAGCGCACCGCTTATCAGGGCGGGCGTGATGATCGCGAACATCAGCTGGAAGACGGCGAAGACATAGATCGGGATGGTGTAACCGTCCCAGAGATCCCCGCTGCCGATGCCGCTGAACCCGACGAAGTCGGAGGTCCAGCCGATGAGGGAACCCTTGTCGGTGCCGAAGGCGAGCGAGAAGCCATACAGCACCCACAGGATCGTGACGATCCCGATGCTGATGAAGCTCATCATCAGCATGTTCAGGGTGCTCTTGACACGGACCATGCCTCCATAGAAGAAGGCCAGGCCGGGCGTCATGATCAGCACGAGGGCTGAACAGATGAGCATGAACCCGGTGTTGGCGGCAGAGAGCTTGTCTGCGGCTAGCGTGATGGCTGGTGCCATCGGCGTCTCCTCGTCGTTGGTACGGCCCCGTGCGGGCGAAGCCTGAAGCGGTCATGAGGGGTGGGCCGGTTATGCGCCATGACATTGACGCAGCGCGGTTTCGGTCGACACCCCTCGATGTTTCGCCGCAGTGACGAAGGCGCCGCGAGTGTTACGCGTCGATGAACTGCCGGATAGTCGTCGAGCCGATCGTTATCGTGACGCAATCTTCGACGAGGACCACCGCAACCACCACTTGAGGAACCCCCACGGCGACCAGCCAGGTCCGCGAAAGCGGCGCCGGTTCAGGCGCAAAGGAAGGCCGGCCACGACTGGTCGTCCGATGACCTGGCATGGGGGAGCCGAGTCGGGCAGTTCGGGACGACCGGCCGTGGCCGGGGTACGGGGACCGGGCCACTCTCACGGCCTGGGCACACCGAGCCTGGCCGCTTGCACGGCCCGGAGACGGGGACCTGGCCGCCTTTCACAGCCCGGGTAAGGGGACCTGGCCGCTTGCACGGCCCGGGGTTCAGACCGCTTCGGCGGTCTCGGGCAGGTCCACGGCGAGCTGGGCGGTGAGATCCACGACCTCCGCCAGGTCACCGAAGTCACGGACGGCAGTGTCGACCGTCTTTCGGATACGAGTGTTCACGCGCTCGGAGCGCACCTTCTTGGCGATCGCCATCGCCTCCCTGGCCAACACCACGCTCTGCTCCGGCTCGCGCTGCAGCAGGTGCACGGTGGCCATGCCGATGAGGTTGAGTGCGTACGAACGCTGGTGTTCGTTGTCCTTGGCGAAGAGGTTGACGGCCCGCTGCATCAAGGGCTCGGCGAGGGAGGCGTAGGTGGGGCTGCGGCCCGCGACATAGGCGAGGTCGCGGTAGGAGTGCGAGTTCTCGGCGTGCAGCTCGGCCGGTGAGAAGAAGCGGATCCAGTCGGGGTCCGGGTCGTCCCACTCATGGACGTCCTCGAAGCTGTCCTCGGCCATCCGAACGGCCCGCTTGCACTTTCCGGGCTGGCCCATGTTGGCGTAGGCGCGGGCCTCCATCGCATACAGCATGGACTGGGTGCGCGGGCTCGCGCAGTCACGGCTTCCGTACTGCGCGAGGTGGATGAGTTCGAGCGCGTCGTCGGGCCGGCCGAGGTGGATCATCTGGCGGCTCATGCTGGAGAGGATGTACGAGCCCAGCGGCTTGTCGCCCGCTTCCTTGGCCGCGTGCAGGGCGAGCACGAAGTACTTCTGCGCGGTCGGCTGGAGCCCCACGTCGTAGCTCATCCAGCCCGCCAGCTCGGCCAGCTCGGCGGCGACCTTGAACAGACGCCTGTTGGTCGCCGCGGGCTGGGGCTCCTGGAGCAGGTCGGTCACCTCGTGCAGCTGGCCGACGACCGCCTTGCGGCGCAGGCCGCCGCCGCACTGGGCGTCCCACTGCCGGAACATCACCGTGGTGGACTCCAGGAGTTCCAGCTCGGGCTTGGAGAGGCGGCCGGCGCGGCGTGCGGCGGCCGGCGACTCGGGCTCCTCCTTGGGCGGTGTGGGCGAGGGCACCAGCCAGCGCTGCATCGGCTCGATGAGGGCCGGGCCGGCGGACAGGGCGAGCGAACTCCCCAGGAACCCGCGCCTCGCCAGCATCAGGTCGCTGCGCGAGTACTCGCTGATCAGGGCCACGGTCTGGGGGCCGGTCCAGGGCAGGTCGACACCCGACACGGACGGTGACCGGTGGGCGGCGCGCAGGCCGAGGTCCTCGACGGCGACGACACAGCCGAACCGCTCGGAGAACAGCTCGGACAGGATCCGCGGGATCGGTTCGCGCGGATTCTCGCCGTCCAGCCAGCGACGCACACGAGACGTGTCCGTGGAGATGTGATTGGCCCCCAACTGGCGGGCCCTGCGGTTCACTTGACGCGCCAGCTCGCCCTTCGACCAGCCACTGCGCACGAACCACGAGCCCAGCAGCTCATTCGGGCGCTTGTCAGCGTTCGCACCACTTCCGCCGTTGCCGCCCACTGGAACGCCCCCATCCCTGAGACCACTTGTACGCTGCGTGCGCCAAGCCCTATCAGAATGCCGGTAAATACGGCCGCTCGTCCGGCAGTTCTCACCCTTCGAACCGGAAGCCGAGTTGCCTCCGGCATACCCACGAGTGCATACGTCCCCAGGGCCTCGTGTACTCAAAGTAATCCTACGATCACCCGTCCGGCCATGGCGATCCCGGAAACGCCACCATTCGCCACCCCTTCGAATGAACTCCGGATCGCCTGCACGCGATTCACTTGACACAGAACGGCCGGAGCAGGCGGAGCGATGCATTCGAGGGCGCGCACAGCCGAGCGCACCACCCGGGGTGCTTCCGAGCGCCGTCAGGGCCGCACTACATCCGGGGGCAGGAACACACTGAGTCACGTTCCGCGTCCGAGGCGTAACCACCGGCTCGTCGAACCCGTTGGAGGGGGCATGGGCTTCACGATCGGCAGCAGTCGGGGGATTCGCGAAATCCGGCCGGGCTCCCGTCGCCGCGGCCGCTCGTCGGAGTGCACCGCCGTGGCCGAGTTCACCGGGCTGTGGGGCTGGGACGTGGTCCCCGGCACCCGGGCCGCGGCAGGCGCGTGCTCGTGCGGCAAGGCCGACTGCCCCTCCCCCGGGGCGCATCCGCTGGACTTCGCGCCGGTGATCCCGGCGGGCGCCACACTCGACGAGGTGTCCGAAGCCTGGGCCGAGTTTCCCGGCGCCGCGGTGATGCTGCCGGTCGGCCGCGCCTTCGACGTGCTCGAGGTCGCCGAGCCCGCGGGGCGGCGCGCGCTCGTCCGCCTGGAGCGGATGGGTCTGCCCCTCGGGCCGGTCACGGCCACCCAGGACGGCCGCGCCCATTTCTTCGTCGCCCCCGGCGCGGCGGCCGAGCTCCCCGAGCTGCTCTACCGAATGGGCTGGGACGACGCGTCCCTCGACCTGCACGGCCTCGGCGCCGGTACGTATCTCACGGCCCCGCCCTCCGACCGAGCCGGCCTCGGCCCGGTCCGCTGGCTCCGCTCCCCCGCACTGGACTCCGCGACCAGGCCGCCACAGGCCCGTCTCCTCCTCGGCACGCTGGCGTACGTGGCGCACAGGTCGAGGGCGTAGCGGCAACCGCGTACACAGCAAAGCGCCCGCCTCCCACTGCACCTCGGGGGCGGGCGCTTCTTCGACCACCTACGCGTATGGGCGGGTGGTCACTCTCCGATAAGGGCGTCAACGAACGCCTCCGGCTCGAACGGCGCCAGATCGTCGGCACCCTCGCCCAGACCCACCAGCTTGACCGGCACGCCCAGCTCGCGCTGCACCGCGATCACGATGCCGCCCTTCGCCGTGCCGTCGAGCTTGGTCAGCACGATGCCGGTGATGTCGACGACCTCGGCGAAGACACGTGCCTGAACGAGACCGTTCTGGCCGGTCGTGGCGTCGAGGACGAGCAGCACCTCGTCGAGCGGGGCGTGCTTCTCGACGACCCGCTTGACCTTGCCGAGCTCGTCCATGAGGCCGGTCTTGGTGTGCAGGCGTCCGGCGGTGTCGATGAGGACGACGTCCGCGCCCTCCTCGATGCCCTCCTTGACGGCGTCGAAGGCGATGGAGGCGGGGTCGCCCCCCTCCGGTCCGCGCACGGTGCGGGCACCGACGCGCTCGCCCCAGGTCTGCAGCTGGTCGGCGGCGGCGGCACGGAAGGTGTCGGCGGCGCCGAGCACCACGTTCTTGCCGTCGGCGACGAGCACGCGGGCGAGCTTGCCGGTGGTGGTGGTCTTACCGGTGCCGTTGACACCGACGACCATCACGATGCCCGGGGTGTCGAGGGGCGAGTCGGTCTTGACGGAGCGGTCGAACTCGGGGACGAGGATCTGCAGCAGCTCCTCGCGCAGCAGGGTGCGCAGCTGGTCGGGCGTGCGGGTGCCGAGCACCTTCACACGCTCACGCAGCCGCTCGACCAGATCCTGGGTGGGCTGCACGCCGACGTCGGCGGTGAGCAGGGTGTCCTCGATCTCCTCCCAGGTGTCCTCGTCGAGGTGCTCGCGCGAGAGCAGCGTGAGCAGCCCCTTGCCGAGCGCGTTCTGCGAGCGGGAGAGCCGGGCGCGCAGGCGGATCAGGCGCCCCGCGGTCGGCTCGGGGATCTCGATCGCGGGAACCTCGACGGCGGGCGTCGGCTCCTCGACGGCGACCGGCGTCGCCGCCGAGCCGTCCGGGAGATCCACCTCCTCTATCGTCCGGCGCGGTTCCTCGCGCGGGGTCTCGGCCTCGTCTCCGAGGTGCGGTTCGGCCGGAGGGGCGGTGATGTCGGGCGTCGTGGGGGGCGCCGGGGGCAGTGGCTTCTTGCGGCGACTGCCGATGACGAGCCCGCCGAGCGCGCCGAGCACGATCACGGCGATGACTACAGCAAGGATGATTTCCATAACCCATCCAGTATCGGCCATGCCCGTTCCTCGGAGGGGAACCCAGCCCGCGTCCCCCGGGGAGGAACATAAGCCATTTAGATTACTTTAATGGGACTAAAGTAAACTGATCATTCATGAGCACCGCCGGACCCCACGATGGCGCCCTGGAAACGCACGGAATCGAGCCGGTCCCTCTCCCCGAGCGCACTGCCAGAACCCGCGACCTCTTCCCCACCTGGGTCGCCGCGAACATCACCGTCCTGCTGCTGACCATGGGTGCGACCCTGGCCGTCTCGTACGGGCTCAACATCTGGCAGGCCTGCATGGTCGGCGTCACGGCGCCGATCGTGGCGTTCGGCCTGGTCGGGCTGATCGGCATCGCGGGCAGGCGGGGCGGCGCGCCCGGCATGGCCCTGTCCCGGGCGGTCTTCGGGCAGCGCGGCAATCTGCTGCCCGGTTCGCTGATCTGGATCGCCCGCTGGGGCTGGGAGACGATCAACGCGGTGACCGGCGCCTACGCCCTGCTGACCGTCCTGGACATCGTGTTCGGCGTGAAGAGCAACACGTTCCTGATCGTGGTGACGCTGCTGCTCTTCGTGGTCGCGACGTTTGCGATCTCGGGCCTCGGCATCCGCGCCGTGCGGAAGTGCAACAAGTGGGCGACGTATCTCTTCGGCGGCTTCTCCGTGCTCGTCCTGGGCCGTCTGATCGTGAACACGGACTGGGGCGAGGTCTTCGGGCGGTCGGCGGGCCCGACGCCCCTGATGATCACGGGGGTCGGACTGATCGCCGCGGGCGGCATCAGCTGGGCTCCCTCCTCCCCCGACTTCACGCGCTATCTGCCGCGTACGGCCCCGTCCGGGGCGATCGTGCGCAACTGCGTCGGCGGCGCCGCCATCGTCGTACTCCCCATGGTCCTGATGGGAGCGGTCATGGCGTTCGACACGCCGGGCCTGGCCTCGGCGGCCGACCCGGTCTCGTTCGTCGGCGCGATCCTGCCGATGTGGATGGCGGTGCCGTATCTGCTCATCGCCCTGGTCGGCATGCTGCTGATCAACGCGATGTCGATGTACTCGGCGGGTTTCACCGCACAGACCCTCGGCCTCAAGGTGCCGCGGCACTGGGCGGTCTCGGTCAACGCCGTGATCTCGCTGGTCCTCGGCGGCTTCCTGATGCTGTTCGCGACCTCCTTCATGGGGTCGTTCATCGCGTTCCTGTCGCTGCTCGCGGTCGCCTTCTCGGCGTGGGTCGGCGTCTTCGGTGCCGACATGCTGCGCCGCAAGGAGTACGACGCCGGCGCCCTGCTCGACACGACGCGGACCAGCGCCTACTGGTACCGGGGCGGCTTCAGCCCGGCCGCGGTCGCCGCCTGGGCGGTCGGCCTCGGCTCCGGAGCGCTGTTCACGACATCCGACTGGTTCACGGGCCCCCTGGCCGCGAACAACCCCGTCGGTGAGTACGGCCTCGGCTGGGTGGCCACCGTCGCGGTCTCCTTCCTGCTGTACGTCGTCCTGCCGAAACCGGCGGTCGCCCGGACCCCGCAGGCCGCCGAAGAGCCCACATCCCTAGCCGTCTGACGCACCGTCAGCTAGCGTCCCCCCTCCACACACGAAGGGGGGCTCCTCATGCCCGTATCGGTCGTGCGCTTCAACCTCGTCGACCCCGACGCCACTCCGGCCTCGCTGAGTGCCCGCTACAAGGCGGCGGTCGAGATGGCCGCCTACGCCGACGAGCGCGGCGTCACCACGGTGCAGACCGAGGAGCACCATGGCGTCGCCAACAACTGGCTGCCCTCGCCGTTCGCCTTCGCGGGCGCGGTCTTCGGCGCCACCCGGCATCTCGCGGTCACCGTCTCGGCGGTCATCGGCCCGCTGCACGATCCACTGCGCCTCGCCGAGGACATCGCCGTACTCGATCTGCTGAGCGGCGGAAGGCTCATCACCGTAGCGGGCATCGGCTACCGGCCCGAGGAGTACGCCCTCTTCGACGTCGACTGGAAGCGCCGCGGCGCACTGCAGGACGAGCTCCTGGAGACGGTGCTGAAGGCGTGGACCGGCGAGGAGTTCAGCTACCGGGGCCGTACGGTACGGGTCACCCCGCGCCCCTTCTCCGACCCGCACCCCCTGCTGCTGGTCGGCGGTTCGTCCCGGGCCGCGGCCCGTCGCGCCGCCCGTCTCGGCCTGCCGTTCTTCCCCAGCGCACACCTCCCCGAGCTGGAGGCGTACTACAAGGAGCGGCTCATCGAGTACGGCACCGAGGGCTGGACCATGATGCCCGCCGCCGAGACTCCGCTGCTGCACATCGCCGAGGACCCGGACCGGGCCTGGGCCGAGTACGGCGCCCACTTCCTGCACGAGGCACGGACGTATGCCTCGTGGCAGTCCGGCGACATCCGCTCGGCGGTGAAGTCGGCGGCCACGACGGTCGACGAGCTGCGCGCCGAGGGCGTGTACCGCATCCTCACGCCGGAGGCGTGCGTGGCGCAGGGCCTTGCCAGCTACGTGCTGCATCCGCTGTCCGGCGGGATGCCCGTCGACGAGGGCTGGCGCAGTCTGCGTCTGTTCTGCGAAAACGTACTGCCCCGGCTCAAGGACCTCGAGGATCTCGGAGGCTGAGCAGGGGCAGTACGTCTTACGAGTACGGGGAGAGGGGCAGCGGGGGGTTGGCCCTTCCCCCCGAGTCCACAGGAGGAGTTACGGGGCGGGTCAGCCCATCTCCTCCAGGGCCTTGCCCTTCGTCTCCTTCACGTACTTGAGTACGAAGGGGATGGAGAGCGCGGCGAAGATCGTGTAGATCACGTAGGTCGCGGAGAGGTTCCACTCGGCCAGCGACGGGAAGCTCGCGGTGATGGCCCAGTTGGCGATCCACTGCGCGGCGGCGGCGACGCCCAGCGCGGCGGCACGGATCTTGTTCGGGAACATCTCGCCGAGGAAGACCCAGACCACGACACCCCACGAGAGGGCGAAGAAGAGGACGAAGACGTGGGCGGCGATCAGCGCGACCCAACCCTGGGTCGCCGGCAGCTTGCCGTCCACCAGGTCGAAGGAGAAGGCCCAGGCCTCGAGTCCGAGACCGATGACCATACCCACGGAACCGATGAGGGCGAGCGGCTTACGGCCGATCCGGTCGACGAAGATCATGGCGATCACGGTGCCGACGATGTTGATGATCGACGTCGTGAACGAGTAGAGGAACGAGTCCGTCGGGTCGACGCCGACCGACTGCCACAGCGTCGAGGAGTAGTAGAACGCGACGTTGATGCCGACGAACTGCTGGAAGACCGAGAGGCCGATACCGATCCAGACGATCGGCTTGAAGAAGAAGCTGCCGCCGAGCAGGTCCTTGAAGGTCGACTTGTGCTCGCTCTTCATGGCGTGCTCGATCTCGAGGACGCGGGCGTCCAGGTCGACCTTGTCGCCCTCGACCTCCTTGAGCACCTCACGGGCGCGGGCGTCGCGGCCGACGGAGATCAGGAAGCGCGGCGACTCGGGGATCGCGAAGGAGAGCAGACCGTAGAGGGCGGCCGGGACGACCATGACACCGAGCATGACCTGCCATGCCTCGAGGCCCAGGACCTCACCACGCTGGTCGCCGCCGGCGGCGTTCAGGATGCCCCAGTTGACCAGCTGCGAGATGGCGATGCCGATGACGATGGCGGCCTGCTGGAAGGAGCCGAGACGACCGCGGTACGCCGCCGGGGCGACCTCGGCGATGTACGCGGGGCCGATCACGGAGGCCATACCGATGGCGAAACCGCCGATGACACGCCAGAACGCGAGGTCGTACAGCGCGAAGGGCAGCGCCGAACCGACGGCGCTGACCGTGAAGAGGACGGCGGAGATCTGCATGCAGCGGATGCGGCCGATGCGGTCGGCTATGCGACCCGCGGTCGCCGCGCCGATGGCACAGCCGATCAGCGCGATGGCGATGACCTGGGCCAGCGCCGCGGAGCCGATGTCATAGCGGCTTCGGATGGCTTCGACGGCGCCGTTGATCACGGCACTGTCGTAGCCGAAGAGGAAGCCGCCCATCGCGGCCGCCGCCGCGATGAAGATGACATGGCTGAGATGCTCGGGATGAGCTTCCCGGGCTCCTGACTGAGGTGCCTGCGCAGTGCTGGTCACGTGTAACTCCTCGGGCCACCGGCCTCGCTGCCGGGGGTGTGGGGGCAAGCCCTTCGGTAGTGGTACCAGTGGCGCACAACTTCGCACGGCCCACCACCTGAAGGTAAAAGCAACGTTGCAGAGACTATGTCTTCAAGTTCCGAAGTCAACAGTTCGAAAGCTGTGAATTTCTACGGCAGAAGTATCAGGAGAGCGTTCAAGACTTGAACAGAACGGGAAGCCCCAGGTCACGACCGGTGTGGGCTACATGCATCTGGGGGGCCTAGCGCAGCCGCTGGCTGATGACCTTCGACACACCGTCGCCCTGCATGGAGACGCCGTACAGCGCGTCGGCGACCTCCATCGTGCGCTTCTGGTGCGTGATGACGATCAGCTGCGAGGCCTCCTGCAGCTCCTGCATGATCCGGATCAGCCGCTGCAGGTTGGTGTCGTCGAGCGCCGCCTCGACCTCGTCCATCACATAGAAGGGGCTGGGCCGCGCCTTGAAGATCGACACGAGCAGCGCGACGGCGGTCAGCGACCGCTCGCCGCCGGACAGCAGGGACAGGCGCTTGACCTTCTTCCCGGGGGGCCTGGCCTCGACATCCACACCTGTGGTGAGCATGTTGTCGGGATCGGTCAGGATCAGCCGCCCGTCACCTCCGGGGAACAGCCGGCTGAAGACGCCCTCGAACTCCCGGGCCGTATCCCGATAGGCCTCGGTGAAGACCTGCTCGACGCGCTCGTCGACCTCCTTCACCACCTGAAGCAGATCGGCCCGGGTCTTCTTGAGGTCCTCCAACTGCTCGCTGAGGAACTTATGGCGCTCCTCCAACGCGGCGAACTCCTCCAGCGCGAGCGGGTTGACCTTCCCCAGCTGCTGATACGCCCGCTCGGCCGACTTGAGCCGCCGCTCCTGCTCAGCGCGGTGGAACGGCCGGGGCTGGTTGCGCGGGTGTTCCGGGTCCTCGGGCAGTTCCTCGCCCTCGGCGGGGAGCGAGGGCGGCACGAGCTGGGCCGGACCGTAGTCCGCGACAAGCCCCTCCGGCTCGACACCGAGCTCCTCCAGCGCCTTCGACTCCAGCTGCTCTATGCGCAGCCGCTTCTCGGCACCGAGTACCTCGCCGCGGTGCACCGAATCCGTGAGTTTGTCGAGCTCGGCCTTGAGGTCGCGGCCTTCGCCCCGAGCGGCGCCGAGCGCCTGCTCCTTGTACGTCTTGGCGTTCTCGGCGGCGCCCCGCTCCTCCTCGGCCCGGGTCAGCGAGACCTCGACGTGCGCGAGCAGCTGCCGTGCGCCGGAGGCGACGGCCTCGGCGACCGCCGCCTCGTGCCGCAGCCGGGCGCGGCGCTGCTCGGCACGCGCACGTGCCTCACGCTCCGCCCGCGCGGCCCGGTCGAGTCCCTCGGCCCGCCCGGCCAGCCCCTTCACCCGCTCCTCGTGCGTACGCACCTGGAGCCGGGCCTCCATCTCGGTCTGCCGCGCGTTGGCCCCGTCGGCGGCGAGCCGATCCCGTACGGCGGTGTCGGGCTCCTCCTCCACGGGCATCTCCTCGGCGACGGCGAGCTGCTCCGCCAGCTCCTCCGCCTCCTCCACGGCCCGATCGAGCGCCTGCTGCGCCCGCGCCGCGGCAGCGGTGCTCCGCTCGGCCTCCCCGGCAGCGCCGCGCGCCTGCCCGGCCAGCCGCCCCAGCTGCTGTGCCACGCCCGACTTCTCCCGCTCGGCGGCCCGCCGTCGCTCTCCCGCCTCCTCGACGAGCGCGGCCCGCTCCTTGCGGAGTTCGGTGGCCAGGTGGTGAGCCTCGGTCAACTCCTCGCACCGTACGGCGAGTTCTTCGAGCTCGGCCGCCGCCTCGTCGACCGACGCCTGCACCTCGAGCAGACTCGGCGCCCCGGCGGATCCACCGTGCGCGAAATGCGCCCCGAGGAGGTCTCCCTCGGCGGTGACTGCGGTCAACTCCGGCCGCGCGTAGACGAGATCCTCGGCGTCCTCGAGAGTGTCGACGACGACGATCCCGCGCAGCAGCCGCCGTACGGCGGGCATGAGCTCGGCAGGGCCTCGAACGAGGTCGGCTGCGTACGGGGGGCCGGCCGGACGAGCTTGCGAGGCTGCGTTGGTCGCTTCACCAGGGGTGCCGTGGCGCGTGGCCCGGGTGGAGTCGAGCGCGCCGGTCCCGGACTCGAAGTCGTGACCCGCGGTCGGCACCTCGGCCCGGACCCCCGGCCCATGGCCCGGAGCCGGCACCGCAGGCCGCTCCCCGGCAGCGGTGGTCCACCCTGCCGCATCGCCATCGCCATCGCCATCGCCACGCGTGCCTACATTTGCGGATCCTGCCGCATCGCCATCGCCACGCATGCCTACGTTCCCGGTCCGCAGGCCGGAGCCGTCCCTGCGCCCTGCCTCCTCCGGCGCCCCCGCCAGCAGCAGCGCCGCCCGCCCCGCGTCCTGCTTGCGCAACAGGCGGATGGCGTCGGCGGCCGAGGCGGGTGTCGTCACCGCGATCGCGTCGGCCGCCGCGCCGAAGGCGGCGGCGAGGGCGACCTCGAAGCCCGGAGTGACCGAGAGCAGCTCCGCCGCGGGGCCGAGGAGCCCCGTGAGTCGGCCCGTCGCCCCCAACAACGCGCCCGTGCCGTCCTTGCGGCGCAGACCGAGGGCGAGGGCCTCGTGGCGGGCCTGGGTCGCGGCGCGCCTGCGCTCGGCCGCGGTGGCCGCCTCGCGGGCCGCCGTGAGAGTGGACTCGGCCTCGGCGAGCGCCAGTTTGGCCGCCTCGTGTCGCTCCGTCAGTTCCGCGTCATCGGCGTCGAGACCGTCGACCTCGGCCTTCAACTGCTCGTACTCCTCCTGCGCCGCGACCGCCCGCTCCTGAGCCTCGTCACGGGCGGCGGCTAGGCGGTCGATCTCGGCCTGGGCGGAGGCGGCCCGCGAACGGGCGGCGTTGACCTGGCCGTTGAGACGGGCGAGGCCCTCACGGCGGTCGGCGATGGCGCGGGCCACGTCCTTGAGGCGCCGCTCCTCGACGGCGAGCTCGCGCTCCAGCTCGGCCCGGTGCGCGACCGTGTCCTCCAGGGCGTGCTCGGCCGCTTCCAGGGCCGCTTCGAGCTCGGCCTCCTGCTCACGGATCCGCGCGGCCTCGCGTTCCATGTCCTCAGGGTCACGTCCGCGCCGCTCCTCGGCAGGCACCGACGTGGCGCTCTTCACGCGCGCTTCGGCCAGCGAGACCGTACCGCGCACCCGCTCGGCGAGCTGCGACAGCTCGTACCAGGTCTGCTGCGCCCGCTGGAGGCGCGGGGTGAGCCGGCGCACCTCCTCCTCCAGGAGAGCCTCCCGCTGAAGCGCCTTCTTCAGCTCGGTCTCGGCCGCTTCCTTGCGTTCCTTCAGGGCGGCCTCGTCCGCGATCTCGGTCTGGAGCGCCTGGCGCAGGCGTACGAGGTCGTCGGCGAGGAGCCGCAGACGGGCGTCCCGGAGGTCGGCCTGGATCACCGCCGCCCGGCGCGCCACCGCGGCCTGCCTCCCGAGCGGCTTCAACTGCCGTCGCAGCTCGTCCGTGAGGTCCTGGACGCGGGCCAGGTTCGCCTGCATCGCGTCCAGTTTCCGCAGCGCCTTCTCCTTGCGCTTGCGGTGTTTGAGGACGCCTGCCGCCTCCTCGATGAACGCCCGGCGGCCCATGGGGTCGGCGTGCAGGACGGAGTCGAGCTGGCCCTGCCCGACGATGACGTGCATCTCGCGGCCGATGCCGGAGTCGGACAGCAGCTCCTGGATGTCGAGGAGCCGACAGGTGTCACCGTTGATCTGGTATTCGCTGCCGCCGTTGCGGAACATGATCCGCGTGATGGTGACCTCGGCGTACTCGATGGGCAGCGCCCCGTCGGAGTTGTCGATGGTCAGGGACACCTCGGCCCGGCCGAGCGGCGGCCGCCCGGTGGTGCCGGCGAAGATGACGTCCTCCATCTTGCCGCCGCGCAGCGACTTCGCCCCCTGCTCGCCCATGACCCAGCTCAGGGCGTCCACCACATTGGACTTGCCCGAGCCGTTGGGGCCCACGACACAGGTGATGCCCGGCTCGAACCGCAGCGTGGTCGCCGAGGCGAACGATTTGAACCCGCGCAGGGTCAGAGCCTTGAGGTGCACGCCGCCGGACTCTACCTTTCAGGCCCGTCTCACTCCATGAACCCGCGGTTTCACCCATGAACGTGCAGGGCACACCAGACGTTAAAGAGAGTGGAAGAGCGCGCGGGGGAAAGAAGAAGGGACGCCTAAGAGGCGTCCCTTGCAAATCTGACAACTTAGCGGTTGATACGGGCAGCCCAACCACTGCTGTCGTAGTGCGGTGCAGTGATCAGGTGAGCGCAGGCTCCGCCTGGGGTACGTCGATGCTCTCGAGAAGCGAGTCGTGAGAAGCGGCAGCCGCGAGCGCGTCGTTCTCGGCCTGGATCCGTACGAGCTCGGATTCGAGGTCCTGTACGCGCTGCTGGAGCCGTCGCATCTCGGCGATGAGTCGCGGGTCGGAACCGCCGACGTAACCGAGAAGCGCCTTTGCCATGATGGATGGTCCTCCACACTGAGTGACCGACCGAAGCGGTGTGGGTCGTGAGGGAATCGCACCCGCGATGCTTGACACTTACTAAAGTCTTGCTGCCGTTCCACATGCCAAACAGCTAAGGTGCGCGGGGCTTTCAGCGTCTCACCAAAAAGTTTGACGGTCAACACGATCACGCCCCGTATCGGCGGGCAACCCACGGTCGCGCGGCCCTTGGGGCGGCTGCGCTGCGACTCCTGCGGGGCCCTGGGGGCGTCGAGATCATCCTTGTCTGGGGAGCCTGCCACGACGAGCCGTTCTTGGCAACCACCAGGCCATTTCTGCTTCTGGCAGGTGCCAGTGGCATGCCATACCGCTTCCGCCTGGGCAGTTGCGGCGGTCGCCGTCACCGGATGGCGAAGTCCTCGTAGATCCCCCGGGGCGTGTCCCAGATCTCAGTGACTCCGTCCACACGCCCGGGTGTGTCGTCCCCCTGGAGCCAGTCGAGCAGCCCTTGGCATTCGGCCCGTGGTCCCTCGGCGACTATTTGGACCCGTCCGTCGTCCAAATTGAGAGCAAAGCCACTCAGGCCGCCGATCTCCAGCGCCTTGGCCCGCGTGAACCAGCGGAAACCCACACCTTGGACGCGTCCGCGTACCCAGACCACCAGCCGTACAACCTCGTTCATGGGTGCACGCTAACCGGACAAAGTCTCTCCGGGCACTTCCTTCCCTCCCGCCATGCGGTACCGTCCCGACCCAATGAGTCTCATATGAAACTCACTCTTTCGAGTGAGGGTCGCTGACCCAAAGATCGAGGAAGGCCAGAAGATGGGACGCCACCGACGCTCCGCCGCCGGCCGCGCCGCCATGGGCCGCGCCACCGAGGTGACCGACACAACGGGTACGTACGGGGCCCAGACGGACCATTACGGTCCGGAGAATCTGTACGGCTACGCCGCGATCGCCGATCTCCCGAGCAATGCCGCCGCCCGCTCGCACCGCAAGGGGAAGGTCGCGACCCCTGTACGCACGGGTCTGCTCGGCGTCTCCGCGGCCGTGGCGCTGGGCACCGTCGCCGTCGCGGCCGGCGTACTGCCCGGCAGCGACAACTACGCGCTCGGCGGTGGCGGCGGCAGCTCCGACAGTGTGCAGGCCGTGGGCTCCCCGTCCAGTCAGGAGACCCAGCAGGGCGGTACGTCGGGCAGCGCGGAGGAACGCGAGGACACGTCGACGAGCCGTGACGCCGACCGTTCGGCCTCCGCCGCCGCCACACCCTCGGCCGCCCCTTCCTCGTCATCGGCCGAGCCGACCAAGGCGCCCGAGAAGACGAAGCCCGCCACCAAGCCCGTCAAGACGAAGAAGCCGAAGCCGATCAAGACCGCCACGAAGGGCCCGAAGACCACCGCCCCGGTGACGGTGTCCGCCGAGGCAGCGGCCGAGGCCGAGGTGCTCAAGCTGGTCAACGAGGAGCGGGCCAAGGTCGGCTGCGGCGCGGTGGCGGCGAACAGCGCCCTGTCCGCGCTGGCCGAGGCCTTCAGCGACGACATGGCCACGCGCGGCTTCTTCGACCACACCGACCCGAACGGGCTCAGCCCCTGGGACCGGGCGGCGAAGGCCGGTATCACCGGCCTGGGCGGCGAGAACATAGCCCGCGGCCAGGCCGACGCGGCAGCCGTCATGGAGGCCTGGATGAACAGCCCCGGTCACCGCGCCAACATCCTGAACTGCGACTTCAAGACCCTGGGCGTAGGTGTGCACTACGGCAGCGGCGGCCCCTGGTGGACGCAGGACTTCGGCTACTGACCGACGGAGAGAGCGCTAACTGCTGGTTAGCGCAACCTTCTGGTTGGCGCTGTGCCCTAGTAGGGTAAAAGCATGCAACCCACCGTGCAGCCCGCCGAGAGCGGTGACTTTCAAGACCTCGCGTACGACGCGTTCGCCCGCGGCTGCCCGTCCCGGGGCACGCTCGAGCACGTCACCGGACGCTGGGGCTCGCTCACGCTCGGAGCGCTGCACGACGGTTCGTTCCGCTTCAACGAGCTACGCCGCCGTGTAGACGGCGTCAGCGAGAAGATGCTCTCCCAGACGCTGCACGCGCTGGAGCGTGACGGTCTGGTGCACCGTGAGGCGCAGCCCACGAACCCGCCGCGTGTCGACTACACGCTCACGCCGCTCGGCCGCGAGGTCGCCGAGCGCCTACTGTCCCTCATCCACTTCGTGGAGGGCCGCATGGACGCCGTCCTGGAGGCCCGCACACGCTACGACGCGACGCGCGAGCGCTGACTCCTCAGGACTTTCCTACGGCGTGACGCGCGGCGGGCGCTGGCAGCGCGGGCAGAAGTAGCTGGACCGGTTCATCCAAGCACGCCGCCGCATCGGCGTTCCGCACCGCCGACAGGGCTCACCCTCGCGGCCGTACGCGTCGAGCGAGCGGTCGAAGTAGCCCGACTCGCCGTTGACGTTGACGTACAGGCTGTCGAAGCTGGTGCCGCCGGCGGCGAGGGCGTCGTTCATGACGTCGCGGATGTGGCCGAGGAGTTCGGCGGTGCGCGGCCGGGTGAAGGTGCCCGCGGGGCGTTCGTAGTGCAGCTTGGAGCGCCAGAGCGCCTCGTCCGCGTAGATGTTGCCGACCCCGCTGATCAGCGACTGGTCGAGCAGCGCGCGCTTGATCGTCGTACGGCGGGCACGCAGGGCGGTGTGGAACGCGGCATCGTCGAAGAGGGGGTCGAGCGGGTCGCGGGCGATGTGCGCGATGACGTCCGGGAGACCGTCCGGGGTGGTCTCGTGCAAGGAGAGTCCACCGAAGGTGCGCTGGTCGACGAAGCGCAGTTCGGTGCCGAGCGCGTCGTCGAAGCGGACCCGGATGCGCAGGTGCTTCTCGTCCGTGGCATCCACGGGCCGCACCAGGAGCTGTCCGCTCATTCCGAGGTGTGCGAGCACGGAGTACGGGGAGTCGTCCAGGGGCAGCCAGAGGTACTTGCCGCGGCGCATGGCCGGTCCGACGCGCTGTCCCATGAGCGCCTTCGCGAAGCCTTCGGGCCCCGTCAGATGCCGCCGCACGGCCCGCGTGTGCCGCACCTCGACCGATGTCACGGTCCGCCCGCTGACCCAGCGCTCCAAGCCGCGCCGTACGACTTCGACCTCGGGCAACTCGGGCACGGTGCTCCTCCGGAGAAACGGATCACGCTGACGGGTCACGGAGATGTTCGAAACCCCGTCGCGGCGCGGACGCCTCGACGGGGTTTCGACTCTGCGGTTACGAAGGAATCAAGCCGTGGCCGGGTCGCTCGTCGGAGCCGAGGGGGCGTCGACGGTCCCCTCGGCGGCCTGAGCCGCCTGCTCGGCGGCCTGGGCCGACTTCGCGCGTTCGTCCGCGGCGGAGCGGATCGCACGCCACGCGGACTCCGCGGCCTGCTGCTCCGCCTCCTTCTTGCTGCGGCCGGTGCCGGTGCCGTACGAGACGCCTCCGACGCGGGCGGCAGCAGTAAAGGTCTTCTCGTGGTCCGGGCCGGTCTCCGAGACCAGGTACTCGGGAACGCCGAGCCCCTCGGTCGCGGTGAGTTCCTGGAGGCTGGTTTTCCAGTCCAGGCCGGCGCCCAGATTCGAGGACTTTTCGATCAGCGGGTCGAAGAGCCGGTGGACGAGTTCGCCCGCCGCTTCCAGACCCTGGTCGAGATAGACCGCGCCGATCACCGCTTCAAGGGTGTCGGCGAGGATGGATGCCTTGTCCCGGCCTCCCGTGCCTTCCTCGCCCCGGCCGAGCCGGATGAAGGAGCCGAGTTCGAGGCCGCGGCCCACTTCCGCAAGCGCACGCGAATTGACCACCGCGGCCCGCAACTTGGCCAGCTGGCCTTCGGGCAGGTCGGGGTGGGTGCGGTACAGCGTGTCCGTGACCACGAGGCCGAGCACGGAGTCCCCGAGGAACTCCAGTCGCTCGTTGGTCGGCAGACCGCCGTTCTCGTACGCGTAGGAACGGTGGGTCAGCGCACGCACCAGAAGGGCGGACTCGAGCTTGTACCCGAGCCGCCCTTCCAGAAGCGTGTGGGACGAGGCTGTGTTGTCCGCCTTGTTCTTGGCGTTTGTATCCGCCTTGGCGTCAGACATCAGACCTCTCACCAGCCGCTCAGACCTCGAGGACCTGGCGCTTGTTGTAGGTGCCGCAAGCCGGGCACGCGATGTGCTGCAGCTTGGGCTCGTGGCAGCGCTCGCACGCAACCAGGGTGGGGACCGCAGCCTTCCACTGCGACCGGCGGTGGCGCGTGTTGCTGCGCGACATCTTCCGCTTCGGAACAGCCACGGCTACTTCTCCTGCTTCTCGTCGGCGTGCGCTGATGGAAGCGCGCCGCCGCTCATCTCGTCCTTCTCGCCATCTTCGAGTGAACCGGCGAGTCCCTGCAGTGCCGCCCAACGGATGTCGACGGCGTCATGGTGGTGGTCCGGGTCGTCCGCGAGCCGGGCTCCGCACTCGGAGCACAGGCCGGGGCAGTCGTCCTGGCACACCGGCTGCATCGGCAGTGCGAGCACCACCGCATCACGCAGCACGGGTTCGAGGTCGAACAGGCCGTCCTCGATGAAGAGCGTGTCCTCGTCTTCCTCGGCGTCGTCGGCCGGCTCCGCTTTCACACGGCCCCGGTCGTCGGCGTCAGGGTACGAGAACATCTCCTGGAAGTCCGCTTCGAGCTGCTGCTCGAGCGGCTCCAGACACCTTACGCACTCCCCCTTGGCCTGTGCACGGGCGGTGCCTGTGACAAGCACCCCTTCCATGACCGACTCAAGGCGGAGTTCGAGCTCCACCGGGGCGCCTTCCGGCACTCCGATGACTCCCTGGATCCCGAGATCCTTGGGGGCGTCGATCTCGCGGGTCAAGCGCTGCAGCGCACCAGGACGCCGACCCAGCTCGTGTGTGTCGAACACGAGAGGGTTGCGGTGGTCGAGGCGGGTGTTCAGAGCCATTCCTGCTTTCGATCTTCGAAGCTCGAGGGACGCCACCCCTGGTGTTCCGTGGGCAGCGCTGATCGCGGACGTACACGCGACCGAAGAGCCAGGATACTGGACCTTTCGCTCACGGCCCAATCCGGTGTACGGCCCCGGACTCGAGCGCCGGTGCGCGCCGCCCTCAGTGGCCGCCGCGCCCCTGTTCGTACGCCCGCAGCTGCTCCGCACTGATCATGCTGGTGTCGAAGAGGCTGGTCTCGTCCAGAGCATGCGTCTCCGGGTCCGCGGCGTGCTGCTGCTGCGCGTAGGCCTGCTGCCCACTCTGGTCGTACGCCGGCTGCTGGTCGTAGCCCTGCTGCGGGTAGGCCGCGTACGGGTCGGCCTGCGGGTAGCCGTACGCGTCCTGCTGGGCGTACTGCTGCTGATAGCCGTACGGATCGGACTGCGGCTGGTACGCGTAGGCGTCCTGCTGCTGCTCGTAGGACGGCTGGGCCGGCACCTCGGGAGTCTGGGCGGGCCGCTCGGGGGCGTCCGAGAGCTCGGCGAGGCCGGCCAGGTAGTCGGCGTCGCTGGTGTGCCGGCCGGGGGTGCCGTCGTCCTCGAAGCCGCCCAGTTCGCCCAGGTCGTCGCTGGCGATCCGGCCGTGCAGCTTCTGCCTGCCGCGGCCGACCGCCTCCAGGGTCTTGGCGAGGACGGCCTCGAAGGCGCCGAGCTTCACGTCGACGTAGTCGTCGGCGCTGCGGCGCAGCGTCTCGGGGTCATGGCTGCGCTCGGGGGCGTCCTCGTCCTCGTACCCCTGCTCGTCGGTGCCGGGACCGGTACCGAGGAGCTTTTCGCGACCGCGGCCGACGGAGCCGAGGGTCTTGGTCAGGACGACCTCGAAGTTGGCGAGCTTGGAGTCGACGTAGTCGTCGGCCTCGGCGCGGACCTCCTCGGCCTCCTGGCGGGCTTCGGCGAGGATGCGGTCCGCCTCGTTCTGCGAGCGGCGGGCGACCTCGGTGTCGGAGATCAGCGAGCCGCGCTCGGCGTGCGCGGACTCGATGATCCGCTCCGCCTCCAGGCGGGCCTGCTCGACCATCTGCTCGCGGCCGCCGATGAGCTCCTCGGCCTGGGCGAGGGAGCCGGGCAGAGCCTGGCGCACCTCTTCGAGCATCGAGAGCAGCTCGGCGCGGTTGACCACGCACGAGGCCGACATGGGCATGGAACGGGCGCTGCCGACCGCCGAGACGATCTCATCGAGCTTCTTCTGCACGTCCACCGTGTGCTCGCCACTCTCTACAGCTGTGTTGAAGACGGACGGGTCGACTGTACGACCACTCCCGCCCCGCCCGACACCGGGTGACGGACTGTCAGGCCCTTGAGGGCCCCTAGCCCCCTCCCCCGTCCCACCTCAGTCCCTCTTCAGGCGCTCCTTGAGCGCCTCGAGGACCACCGGCGGCACCAGGTGGGACACATCGCCGCCCCACGTCGCGACCTCCTTGACCAGGGAGGACGACAGGAAGCTGTAGGTCGGGTTGGTGGGCACGAAGAGGGTCTCCACGCCCGAGAGGCCGTTGTTCATCTGGGCCATCTGCAGCTCGTAGTCGAAGTCGCTGACAGCGCGCAGGCCCTTGACGATGGCCGGGATGTCGCGCTCCTTGCAGAAGTCGACGAGAAGGCCGTGGAAGGCCTCGACCTCGACATTGCCGAAGTCGGCGGTGACCTGGCGGATCAGATCGATCCGCTCCTCGATCTCGAACAGCCCCTTCTTGGACTGATTGATCATCACCGCGACGTGTACGACGTCGTAGAGCCTTGAGGCTCGGCCGATGATGTCGAGATGTCCATTGGTGATCGGGTCGAATGACCCGGGACAGACGGCGCGGCGCAACTGAGGTCCCTCGCTCTCCGGTCCGGTCATCGTGCGTCTTCGCACGTAGAGGCGGCGCGACCGTACCAAAACGTCCCCTCGCCGTAACGACGGGCCCGGATCGCGTCGAAACCGTCCGGCCACCTGAATTCGCCGCCTCTGGTGCTGCGCTCCACGGTGACGAGGGCTTGGGCCGCGAGCCAGCCCTGCGTCCGGAGTGTGAGCAGAATCTCGCGAAGATCGTCGTCCGAGACGGCGTACGGAGGGTCGAGGAAGACGAGATCGTACGGTTCCGCCGGCGCTGGCGTCTGGGCGATCTGTTCCGCTTTGCCCGACCTGACCTCGGCGCCGGGCAGGCCCAGTGACTTCACGTTCTCGCGGATGATCCGGGCGGCACGGGCGTCGGCCTCGACGAGGAGGGCGTGGCCGGCGCCGCGGCTGAGCGCTTCCAGGCCGACGGCGCCCGAGCCGGCGTACAGGTCGAGCACGCGTTCACCCTCCAGCGGACCGCCGAGCAGGGACTGCCAGGTGGAGAAGAGGCCCTCGCGCGCCCGGTCGGAGGTGGGCCGGGTGCCGGTGCCCGGCGGGACGGCCAGACGGCGTCCGCCGGCCCGGCCGGCGATCACGCGGGTCATGAGGGTCCTTTGCGCTGGTGGTAGGGGTCGGGTGCGCTGGTGGTGCGTCGGATCCCAGTCTCTCAGCCGCGGTCCGGGTAGTGCCTGTCAGCCTCCTCTGTGGGGTGCCTCTCATGAGGGTCTCTCAGCCCTTGTCCAGGTACTGCTCGCGCTCCTCGTCGAGGAGCGCCTCCAGGGCGGTGCGCAGGCCGGGGATCCCGGTGAGCTCGGGGTCTGCGGCGACGACCGCGGCGGCCTCCTCGCGCGCCTCGGCGATGATCTCCTCGTCGTCGATGACGGTGAGCATGCGCAGCGAGGAGCGGACTCCGGACTGGGCCTGCCCCAGGACGTCGCCCTCCCGGCGCTGTTCGAGGTCGATACGGGAGAGCTCGAAGCCGTCGAGTGTGGACGCCACCGCGTTCAGCCGCTGGCGTGCCGGGCTCGCTTCGGGCATCTCGGTGACCAGGAGGCAGAGTCCGGCGGCGGAGCCGCGGCCGACGCGGCCACGCAGTTGGTGGAGCTGGGACACACCGAACCGGTCGGCGTCCATGATCACCATCGCCGTGGCATTCGGCACGTTCACCCCGACCTCGATCACCGTCGTCGCGACCAGGACGTGGGTCTCGCCGGCGGCGAAGCGGCGCATCACGGCGTCCTTGTCGTCGGGCTGCATGCGGCCGTGCAGCACCTCGACTCCGAGGCCCTGGAGGGGACCCTTGGCGAGCTGGTCGGCGATGTCGAGGACGGCGAGGGGCGGGCGCTTCTCGGCCTCGTCCTCGGGGGACTTCTTCTTGCCCTTCTTCGGGTCGTCCTCCTCGTCCCCGATGCGGGGGCAGACCACGTACGCCTGATGGCCCTTCTCCACTTCCTCGCGCACGCGCTCCCACGCGCGCGTGAGGAAGTGCGGCTTGTCGGCGGCCGGGACGACATGGCTGGCGATCGGTGAGCGCCCGGCGGGGAGCTGGTCGAGGACGGAGGTCTCCAGGTCGCCGAAGACGGTCATCGCGACCGTGCGCGGAATGGGCGTGGCGGTCATCACCAGGACGTGCGGGGGCTGCTTGCCCTTGCCGCGCAGGGCGTCGCGCTGCTCGACGCCGAAGCGGTGCTGCTCGTCGACGACGACCAGGCCCAGGTCGTGGAACTGCACCTTGTCCTCGATCAGCGCATGCGTGCCGATGACGATCCCGGCCTCACCGGTGACCAGATCGAGCAGCGCCTGCCGCCGCGCCGCCGCCCCCATGGATCCGGTGAGCAGCACGACCTTGGTGGAGTGCTCGACCCCGGAGAGCATGCCGCCCTCGGCCAGCTCCCCCAGCATCTCCGTGATCGACCGGTGGTGCTGCTGGGCGAGCACTTCGGTGGGCGCGAGCATCGCGGCCTGCCCGCCCGCGTCGACGACGGCGAGCATGGCGCGCAGGGCCACCATCGTCTTGCCCGATCCGACCTCTCCCTGGAGCAGCCGGTGCATCGGATGCTCGGTGGCGAGGTCGTCGAAGATCTCCTTGGAGACCTTCTCCTGCCCCTCGGTGAGGGTGAACGGCAGCTTGGCGTCGAAGGCGGTGAGCAGGCCGTCCGGCTTGGGCCTGCGGGCCACTGCGGGCAGCTGCGCGTCGGCATACCGGCGGCGGGCCAGGGCGACCTGGAGGACGAAGGCCTCGTCCCACTTGAGGCGGGCGCGGGCGTCGTGGATGTCCGCCTTGGTGTGCGGGCGGTGGATCTTCAGGAGGGCTTCGGGGAGGGAGACCAGACCACGGCCGTCCCGGAGGGAGTCCGGCAGGGGGTCGACGGCCTCCTGGGCGCTGGGCAGCACCGTCTGGACGGACTTGGCGATCTTCCAGGACTCCATCTTGGCGGTGGCCGGGTAGATCGGGATGAGCGCGCCGGCCCAGGAGTCGACGGTCTCGTCGTCGCCGTCGCCGCGCAACAGCTCGTACGCCGGGTGGGCCAGCTGGAGGCGGTGGTTGAAGACGGAGACCTTGCCCGAGAACATCGCGCGCGTGCCGGGCAGGAGGTCCTTGTGGGGCTTGTGTACACCATTGCCGAAGAAGACCAGCTGGAGGCGGCCGCTGCCGTCCGTGATGGTCACTTCGAGGCGCTGGCCCTTGCCGCGGGGGGCTTTGGACGAGGCAAAGGAGTGCAGGCGCGCGTCGGCGACCTGGGCGACCACCGTCACATGCTCGTCCATGGGCAGGTCGGCGAGGTGCGTGAGCTGCCCGCGCTCCTCATATCTGCGCGGATAGTGGTGCAGCAGGTCACCGACGGTGTGCAGGTCGAGGTGCTCGGCCATCACCTTCGCGGTGGGGGGACCGAGCACCTTCTTCAGTGGTTCATCGAGCGCGGGCACGAGATCCATTGCACACCACACCACTGACAATGCCGTATACGTCCTGGAAATCCGCTGGTCAGGCCGGTCGGTCCGGGCCTAGGATGGCGCGCTCCGGCCCGCTTCGCGGTCACCGTCCCCCGGGACCGCCCGACCCCGCGCCGTCGCCCGTCCCCCCACCGGCGCTGCGACGATGGACTCTCAGACTTCTCAGTCATTCCAGACACCTCAGTCTCCCCATACGTTCCAGGTCGACCTGCGTGGCCTCGTGGACCTGCTCTCCCACCACCTCTACTCCAGCCCCAAGGTCTATCTGCGCGAGCTGCTGCAGAACGCCGTGGACGCGATCACCGCGCGGCGGGCCGAGCAGCCGGACGCCCCTGCCACGGTCCGGGTGTACGTCGACAAGGGCGCGGAGGGCACCCTGCGCGTGGAGGACTCCGGTGTCGGGCTCACCGAGTCCGACGTGCACAGCCTCCTCGCGACGATCGGCCGCAGTTCCAAGCGGGACGACGGCCTTCAGGCGGCGCGCTCCGACTTCCTGGGGCAGTTCGGCATCGGGTTGCTGGCGTGCTTCGTGGTCGCCGAGCGCATCCGGGTCGTCAGCCGCAGCGCGCGTACGCCCGACGCGGCGCCCGTGGAGTGGACGGCGACCGACGACGGCTCGTACACCGTGCGGACGCTGCCGCACGAGGCCCGCACCGAACCGGGCACGACCGTGCACCTGGTGGCGCGCGCGGGGGCCGGCGAATGGCTGGCCGAGGAGCGGGTGCGGTCGTTGGCCCGGGACTTCGGATCGCTGCTGCCCTACGACGTACGCGTCGGCGACGAGGCGATCGCGGAACTTCCGGCGCCCTGGGACCGCGCGTACCCGAGCCCTGCCACCCGAAGGGTGGCCCTGGCCCGCCACTGCCACGACCTCTTCGGGTTCACGCCGCTGGACTCGATCGACCTGGACGTGCCGCTCGCCGGGGTCCGGGGCGTGGCGTACGTGCTGCCGTCCGCGGTCAGCCCCGCCCAGCGCGCGAGCCACCGGGTGCATCTGAAGGGCATGCTCCTCACCGAGCGGGCCGAACAGCTGTTGCCGGACTGGGCGTTCTTCGTGCGCTGCGTCCTGGACACGGACAGCCTGCGGCCCACCGCGTCCCGCGAGGCGCTGTACGAGGACGAGACTCTGGCGGCCGTACGCGAGGCCCTGGGCGAGCGCATCCGGTCGTGGCTGACGGGGCTGGCGGCGGGCGACCCGGAGCGGCTGGCCGCCTTCCTGTCCGTGCACTACCTGGGTGTGAAGTCCCTGGCGCGGCACGACAGCGAGATGCTGCGGACGATGCTGCCGTGGCTGCCCTTCGAGACGACCGACGGACGGCTGTCCCTGGAGGAGTTCGCCCAGCGCCACCCGGTGGTGCACTTCACCCGGACCGTGGAGGAGTACCGGCAGGTCGCCCCCATCGCCTCCGCGCAGGGCATCGGCGTCGTCAACGGCGGCTACACCTACGACAGCGAGCTGGTGGAGGCGCTGCCGTCGGTGCGTCCGGGGACGGTCGTGTCGGAGCTGGACGCCGACACCGTGACGGCACATCTGGACGCCGTCGACCCGGCCGAGGAACTGGCCCTGTCCGCCTTCCTGGGGGCCGCACGGGCCAAACTCGACCCTCTGGGCTGCGATGTGGCGCTGCGCGCCTTCCACCCGCTCTCGGTCCCGGCCCTGCACCTGGACGACCGGGCGGCCCGCCACGAGCAGGCCCGCGCGGAGGCCGAGGAACAGGCCGACGACCTGTGGGCGGGCATCCTGGGCTCGCTGCGCGGCAGCGCTCCACGCGCGCGTCTGGTGCTCAACCATCTCAATCCACTGATCCGAAGGATCAGTGGATTGAACGACCCGGAGCTGATAGGCACCGCCACGGAGTCCCTCTACGGACAGGCCCTCCTGATGGCCCAGCGCCCCCTGCGGCCCGCTGACTCGGCGCTCCTCAACCGCGCGTTCATCGGCCTCCTCGAGTGGGCCACCCACACCGATCCCGGGAAGGACGACCGCCGATGAGCCAGGCCATGGACTTCGACATGCTGCGCCAGGCGATGGCGGACAACCACGAGCAGCCGGAGGGCCCCGCCCGCAACGCGCGCGCGGAGCACCTGCTCGTCGAAGCCGAGAAGTTGAACATCCCGCTCGCCGTGATCGAGGCGCTCGGACACCAGCTGCAGGTCTACAACTACAGTTCCGAGAAGGACAAGATGTTCGTCCCCTTCGCGCGCCTGCTGCGCATGTGGGACGAGCGCCCGGAGGACTTCGACGAGTACGAAATCCACTCGCTGCACTGGGTCTTCAAGTGGATGTCCTCCGGCATGCTGGACCAGCCGCACATTCCGCTCGCCTCCATAGAGAAGTGGCTCGGCGAGATGGAGCACCGCTACCGGCTCGCCGGGCACTCCGAACGGGCGGTGCGTGGAGCCGAGTTCAGCGTCGCCGCCCATCTCGGGGACCTGGAGCGCGCCGAGCGGGCGTACACCGCGTGGCTGGCCGCCGACCGCGACACCATGGCCGACTGCCACGCGTGCGAGCTGCAGAGTCAGGGGTGGTGGCGGGCGCAGTGCGACGCGGACGCGGAGGCGCTGGAGCTGTGGCGCCCGGTCCTGGAGGGCGAGTACACGTGCGCCCACGAGCCGCACACCGTCCTGGCGTCCTCCCTGGTCCCCCTGCTGCGCCTGGGCCGCCTGGACGAGGCCCGCGCCCACCATCTGCGGGGCTTCCGGCTGGTCCGCTCCATGGAGAGCATGCGCGACGCGTACGCGGACCACGTGGAGTTCTGCGCGCTCACCGGCAATGAGGCGCGTGCCCTGGAACTGCTCGCCGAGCGGCCGGCCTACTTCACCGACTCCGGGGAACCGCGCAGCAAGCTCGACTTCATGGCCGTAACGGCCCTGCTCATGGACCGGCTGACCGAGCTCGGCCTCGGCGGGCGGACCGTGACCGGACCGGCCGGACGCGCGTGGACCGCGGCGGAACTCGCGGTCCACGCGCGCGGGGACGCCCTTTCGCTGGCCGCGCGTTTCGACGCGCGCAACGGAACGTCGTACGTGAGCGAGCGCGCCCGCGTGCGGATGGCCCAGCGGCCGCTGGTGGACCGGCTGCCGTTGGGCGTGCGCTCCACGCGGCACGTGTCGCCGCCGACGGCGACGGCAACGGGGGCTTCGGCTTCGGCTTCGGCTTCGGCTTCGGCGGGACGATCGGGCGGCGGCGTGAGGTCGGCCGCCGGGCCTGACCTGGCCGAGTTGCTCGCTGAGGCCCGGCGGCTGTCGGCGTCCCGCAGCCCGGAGGCCGTCGCGGCCTGGGCGGCGGTCTCGCGCGCCGCCGAGGGCCAGGAACTGGACGTCCGCGACCGCGCGGAGATCGCCGACCACGAGGCGATGGACCGCGGTCCCGAGGGCATCGAACTCTTCCATCGGGCGGCCGAGCTGTACGCCGAGGCGGGCGACCCCGGCGAGGCGCTCGCGGCCCGCGCCCGCGCCGCGTACGTCCTCGCCCTCACCGGCGGGACGGAGGAGGCGTTGGCGGCCGTCTCGTCGCTGTACGAGGAGGTGCTGGCGCTCCGCGCGGACGGCGGGACGGGGGTGTCCCAGACGGCGTCCGTGCTGGTGGGGCGGGCGCGGATCTTGATGCATCGGGTGCAGGAGGGGGAGGGCTCGGACGAGTCGGGGCCGGCGGCGTCGACGGAGACGGACGACGGCGATGTCCTGGCCGCCGCCGAGGAGGCCGCACGCGAGCTGCTGGTTCTCGCCGAGCCGCACATCGCGGACGTACGCATGGGCTCCCGGGCCGCGGAGGCGCAGGCGATACTCGGTGAGCTCGCGGCGCGCGTCGGGGACGCCGAGGCCGCCGCCGAACTGCTCGCGCGGGCCGCGGAGTCGTTCGTGGCGGCCGGGCTGCCGTGGCTCGCCGTGGAGTACGAGTCCCGGCTCGCCGGGATCGCCCGGCACCTCGGCGACGCGGCGGAGGCCGAGCGGGCCGCACGCGCGGCGCTGGAGCACGGCGGGCCCCACCTGGAGCCGATGGGACACGCGCAGTTGCATCTGCAGCTCGCCGAGGTCCTCGGCGCCACCGAACAGTTCGGGCTTGCCTCGGAACACGCTCTGGAGGCCGCGCACTGGGCCGACGAGGCGGGCGAGAGCGCCACGCTCGGTGCCTGGGCCCGGCACCAGCTCGGCGGTTTCCTGCTCCGTCAGGGGCGTTGGGCCGAGGCTGCGGAGATCTTGGAGTCGGCGCTGCCCGATCTGACCACCGACATGCACGGCGACGGTGCGATCGTGCAGACGCAGTGGTGGCTCGGCGACTGTCTCACCGAGCTCGGCGACCATCGCGAGGCCGCCGAGCGCTGGTTGCAGGCCGCGGACATCGCCCGGCACTGGCCCGAGCAGCGTGACCACGCGATGCTCGCCCACCTCGCCGCCGAGGCGCTCGGCCACGCCGGGCTGCCCGCCCAGGCTGACCTGGCGTACGCCCGGGCCGGCGACCTGTGGCGTGCCCTGGGCAACGTCCACGGCCTGATCCGGGCGCTACGGGCGCGGGCCTGGGCGGCAGTGGGCACGGATGCGGGGCTGGACGCGGCGCGGGAGTTGATGTCGGTGGCGGTGCGGGAGTGCGAGGGGGCGCTTCTCGCGGAGAGCGAGGGCGAGGGCGAGGGCGAGGGCGAGGGCGAAGGTGAGGGGCTTGAGGAGGCGCGTCACCGCCTTGTCGCCGAACTCGGTCACACCCACCGGCAGTTCGGTGACCTCGTCGCGCGTTGCGTCCCCGACGACGCGGAGGAGGCTGCGGTGCCGGGCCTCCTCGAGGAGGCCTTGACCCACTTCACGCAGGCCGTCTCGGTGTTCGTCCCGCTCGGAGACGATGCCCTCGACGCGCGTACGGGCGCCGAGCTCGCCGCGGGGTGGGTGGAGGCCGACCTGCGGCTGCCCGCGGCGGCGTCCGCACGCGCGCGTGCCGTGCTTTCCGCGTATGCCGGGGTGGAGGGGGAGACCGCGGCGGCTCGCCGGGCGGAAGCGGGAAATCTGCTGGACCGTTTGGAGAAGCACCCGGCGCGCTGACGGGCGGGTTTTCGCCCCCGCCGCCCCTACCCGTCCCATACCCAGGGGCTGCCGCCCCCGGACCCCCGCCTTCGCGGGTCTGGGGGCGGCAGCCCCCAGGTACGCAGGAAACGTGGCGCGACCGCTACTCCACGCCTATCAGCAGCAGCGCCCCTTGCCGCCCGCCCCGATACACCACCGTATCCACCGCCAAGTACGACTCCCTGACCCGCGATTCAAGATGCGCGGCAATGGAGTCGGGAGCCTCGTCGCCCAGGACCAGGGTGACCATCTCACCGCCGGCGGCGAGCATACGGTCGAGGACGGTTTCGGCGGCGGCGGTGACGTCGGAGCCGATCACGGCGACGTCACCGTCGATGAGACCGAGGACGTCGCCGGCCTGGCAGATGCCGGCCATGGTCCAGGACTGACGCTCGGCGACGGCGACTTCGGCGTAGCGGGTGGCACCCGCCGCCGAGGTCATGGCGACGACATCCTCGTCGAAGCGACGGTCGGGCTCGTGAACGGCCAGCGCGGCGATGCCCTGGACCGCGGAGCGGGTCGGGATCAGCGCGACCCGGACACCTTCCGTACGGGCCTGTTCGGCGGCGGCCGCCGCGGTGTGACGCAGCTCGGCGTCGTTGGGCAGAAGCACCACTTCGCGCGCGTGGGCACGCCGTACGGCCTCGACGAGCTCGCCGCTGGCGGGCGGCTCCCCGGGCCGCGCGAGCACGGTGGTCGCGCCGGCCTCGGTGTACAGCCCGGCCAGCCCTTCACCGGGCACGACCGCCACCACGGCCCGCTGCGCCCGCTCCCGCGGCGGCCGTCCCGCCGCGCCCGCGGTGTGGGCGTCACCGAGCCCGAAGTGCGTGATCCTGATCCGGTACGGCCGCCCGGCCTCGACACCCGCCTCCACGGCGGCACCCGCGTCGTCCACATGCACATGGACGTTCCACAGCCCGTCCCCGCCGACCACGACGAGTGAGTCCCCCAGCCGGTCGAGCCGGTCCCGCAACCGAGCCACGGCCGCGTCCTGCGCCTCCAACAGGTAGATGACCTCGAAGGCGGGCCCGCCCTCGCCCGGCCCGCCTTCCGCACAGGCGTCGTTCCCGTCGGCGTCCCCGCGCGCGTGGACCTCCCCGGGAACCGCACCAGAAGCCGCATCGAACACCGCACCGGAGAGCGGCCTCGCGCTCGGAACCACCCCCGGCACTTCCCCCGTGAACGTCTCGACCAGCGCCGCGAGCACCGCCACCAGCCCCCGCCCGCCCGCGTCGACGACACCGGCACGCTTCAGGACGGCCAGCTGTCCAGGGGTCGCGGCGAGGGCCGCCCGCGCTCCCTCGTACGCGGCGCGGGCGACCGTGCCGCAGTCGCCCTCGGTGCCGGTGGCCGCTTCGGCGGCGGCCGAGGCGACCGTGAGGACCGTTCCCTCGACGGGGTGCGCGACAGCCTCGCGTGCGGAGTCGGCGGCCTGCTGGAGGGCGAGACGGAGACCCTGTCCGTCGGCGTGAGCGGTCTCCCCGTCGGCGGCGAGTACCTGCGCCATGCCGCGCAGCAGCTGCGCGAGGATCGTCCCGGAGTTCCCCCGGGCCCCAATCAGTGCCCCGTGCGCCATCGCCCGCACCGCATCGGCGAGGGCGGGCCGCCCCACCTCCGTGGAGGTGGTGAAGGGGTCGTCAGCTGTGGTGGACACGGCGCCGTGGCCCTCGAAAACCGCCTCGACCGCGGCGACCGCCGACTCCACCGTCAGATACAGATTCGTCCCGGTGTCCCCGTCGGCCACCGGATAGACGTTGATCGCGTCGATCTCCTCGCGCGCCCGCCCCAGCGCCTCCAGCGCGAGACCGCACCAGGTGCGCACCGCGGATGCGTCCAATGTCTGCGGCACCTGCGGCACCTGCGCCTCCTTGAGCTGCTGGACGTGGGACGCAGCGTAGACCCAGGACGGGTTACCGTCGGTAGGGGGCCCTGAGGAGGACGCAGGGCAGGTCCGGGGAGCAGCCATGGTAGTTTCGTTCTCTGGACGCAGTCGTTGTATGCTGCTCCAGTTGCCCGATCCGATCGGGCCTTCCCCCTGGCACCGCCACTCAGATCCTAGATCTTGATCCCGGCATGCCGGGATCCACCGTAAGTGCATCTGAAGTCTTTGGAGTGACCCGTGGCTGCCAACTGCGACGTCTGCGGCAAGGGGCCGGGCTTCGGCAACAACATCTCGCACTCGCACCGCCGTACGTCCCGTCGCTGGAACCCCAACATCCAGCGCGTCCGTACCGTGGTCGGCGGGACGCCGAAGCGCGTGAACGCTTGCACCTCGTGCATCAAGGCCGGCAAGGTCTCGCGCTGACGCTACTCCCCCACGCTCTCGGCTCCGCTTGAGCAGGGGGACCCCCATCGCGCGCGGCCACTGCTGGTTCGCTTACAGAAAACCGGTCCACCTCACGGTGGGCCGGTTTTTTGTCGTACGCGCGCGTGCGACCTGCCAGAATCTGTGGAATGCGCTTCGGCATCCTGGGCCCTCGACATCCGCGCCGAGGACGGCAGCCCCGTGGATCCCGGCGGTCCCCGCCCCCGCGCCCTGCTCACGCTGCTCCTCCTCCAGGCGGGCCGCACCATCTCCACGGAGCGACTGACCGACTTCCTGTACGGCGCCGCGCCGCCGGCCGGGGCCGCCAATGCCCTCCAGTCCCAGGTGTCCCGACTGCGCAAGCGGCTCGGCCCCCGCACGGAGATCGAGGCCGGCCCCGCCGGCTACCGCCTCGCCGTCTCCCCCGACGCCGTCGACGCCCACCGCTTCGAGCGGCTGTCCCGCGAGGGCCGCGCGGCCCTCGCCCAGGGCGACCACACCGGGGCCGCAGCCCTGCTCCGGGAGGCGCTCGCCCTGTGGCGCGGCCCGGCCCTCGCCGACCTCCCCGACGCGCAGGCCCAGGTCGCCCGCCTCGAAGAGCTCAGGCTCACCGCCGTACAGGACCGTGTCGAGGCGGAACTCGCGCTCGGCGGCGGCCCCGAACTGGTCCCGGAGCTGCGCGAGCTGCTCACCGCGCATCCGCTGAGCGAGCGGCTGTACGGACAGCTGATGCGGGCCCTGCACGCGGAGGGGCGGCCCGCGGAGGCCCTGACGGTGTACGAGGAGGCGCGGCGCATCCTCGCGGACGAGCTGGGCGCCGACTCCTCGCCCGAACTGTCCGCCCTCCACCTGGAGCTGCTCCAGGGCACGGGTCCCGCTCCCCAGCGCCTGCCGGCCCAGCTGACCCACTTCATCGGCCGTGAAGCCGAACTCGCGCGGATCGGCGCGCTGCTCACCCAAGAACGGCTGGTCACGCTCACCGGGCCGGGCGGCGCGGGGAAGACCGCCTTGCGATCGAAGCCGCCCAGGCCCGCGTAAATGCCGGCGCAAGCGTGTACCTCGTCGAGCTCGCCCCCCTCACCGACCCTTCCCAGCTCCCCTACGCCCTCCTCACCGCCCTCGGCCTGCGCGAAGGCCTCCGCATCCCCTCGGCAGACACCACGCAGCGGCTCCTCGCCGCCCTGGAGGACCGCGAGCTGCTGCTGGTCCTCGACAACTGCGAGCACCTGGTCGAGGACGTGGCCCGGATCGCCGGACTGCTCCTCGGAGCGTCGCAGATGAGCTGAGGTTTCCTCGGCGATCCTGGGTTTTCCTGGATCGCGGGAAGCGGCCCGTGGTGCCTGGCTGGGTATGGACCCCCGCCGGTGGCTCGCGGTCCGTGCCGCCGGCGGGGGCACGGTGCTCATCGCTTGCGGTACCTGCCGCCTGTGGCGCCGCCGGCTGCGGTGCTTCGGTGACTGGGGCAGCCGCCCCGCCGGACGCTTTCCACCCGGTTCGGACCCGGGTGGGGCGGGGACCCCGCGTCGCTTTCCTGGGCACGGGGCGGATTCTCAAGGAGACCGGAATCGTGATTGCTGCTCCCACCGGCCTCGCAAGATGGGCGGCATGGGCACCGGCGTCGCGATCGTCGGCGCGCACGTCCTGGCGGGCGAACTGGCTCTCGCGAACGGCGACCACCGCACCGCGTTCGCCGAATACGAGACGCGCATCCGGGACTTCGCCAAGGGCTGCCAGAAGATCTCCGGCAACGCGGGGCCGTTCTTCGCCCCGCCGACCGAGCGGGGGATCCGCAGTCGCGACCGCGTGTACCGGCTGCTGAGCTCTCGCCTCCTGGCCGGCTTCTTCAAGAAGCTGACGGAGAAGGCGGCCACCGGCATCAAGCTTCGCGAGTACCCCGTCTGAACGCTCAGGTGGTCACCTGTTCACGACTCGATGTCCCCGAAGTGGTCCCAGCCCCCCTTGCTGGTCCAGGGTGCGCTGTCCACCGTGACCTGCGGCAGCGCCGACGGGTTGAGGACCTCGCCGATCACCTTCCAGCGCGCGGGCAGCTTCACGTCCGGCGGGAAGGTCGCCACGATCGCGTGGTCCTCGCCGCCGGTGAGCACCCATTGGATCGGGTCGACTCCGACGGCCTGGCCGATGTCGTTCATCTGGGACGGGATGTCGATCGCGCCCGAGCGGATGTCGATGCGTACCTTGCTCGCCTCGGCGATGTGCCCCAGATCGGCGATCAGCCCATCACTCACGTCGCACATCGCCGTCGCCCCGAGCCCGGCGGCCGCGGGACCCGCGTGGTACGGCGGTTCGGGGCGCCGGTGGGCCTCCACGAAGGCGCGCGGCGAGCGGAAGCCCCGGGAGAGCACCGCGAACCCGGCCGCGGACCAGCCCAGCCAGCCCGTCACGGCGACCACGTCGCCGGGCTGTGCCCCGCCCCGGGTCACCGGCTCGTGGCCGCGCAGATCGCCGAGCGCGGTGATCGAGACCATGATGGTGTCGCCGCGTACGACATCGCCGCCGACCACGGCCGCGCCCGCGACCTGGCACTCGTCGCGCAGCCCGTCCATCAGCTCGGAGGGCCAGGTGGCCGGGAGTTCGGCCGGGACGACCAGGCCGAGCAGCAGCGCGGTCGGTACGGCGCCCATCGCGGCGATGTCCGCGAGGTTCTGCGCGGCCGCCTTGCGTCCGACGTCGTACGCCGTGGACCAGTCACGGCGGAAATGCCGCCCCTCCAGGAGGATGTCGGTGCTCGCGACGACCCTGCGATCGGGCGCGGCGACCACCGCGGCGTCGTCGCCGGGGCCGACCCGGACCGCCGGGGTGGTGGTGAGACGCGAGGTGAGCTCCTTGATGAGCCCGAACTCCCCCAACTCGCCCACGGTGCCCTTCATAGTCGTACTGCCCCTTCTGTTCCTGTCTGCGCCGCGGTACGCGAGCCGTCCTCGGTGCGGTCGCGGGCCGTCTGTGTACTCGGTACGGTCGAGTTGACCGTCAACTTGTGCAGTCTGTGCACCCCGGCGCGCAAGCCCCAGCCACCGCGGGTCTCCCCGCGGCGAGCGGCGACGCGATACCGTGGCGTTCCTTTTCCCCACATGATCCTCGTGGCCGCCCTGGAGGTTCCGTGGTACAGGCGTACATCCTGATCCAGACGGAGGTCGGCAAAGCGTCGACCGTCGCCGAGACGATCAGCAAGATCCCGGGGGTGATCCAGGCCGAGGACGTGACAGGACCGTACGACGTGATCGTGCGGGCCCAGGCCGACACGGTTGATGAACTCGGCCGCATGGTGGTCGCGAAGGTCCAGCAAGTGGACGGCATCACCCGCACCCTGACCTGCCCGGTCGTTCATCTGTAGCCCCCGTCTACCCTTGGCCGGTGGACTTCTCCCGTCACCGGCGCACCGCTCTCTTCGGGCTGCCCGTTCTCGCCCTGTTGATCACCGTCACGAGCTGCTCCTCGGCGGACGACGACGCCTCGGCCGCGGTTCCCAGCCCGGACGCGAAGGTCGTCAAGCTGTGTCAGAACCTGGACAAGGCGCTGCCGAAGAAAATTGACGGCCTCGACCGGGACGATCCCGAGCCCCGGTCCGCGCTGACCGCGGGCTGGGGAAGCCCGGCGATCATACTGCGCTGCGGTGTCGAACGACCCGCCGCGATGAGCAACCAGAACGCGCTCAGCGGCGAGGTGAACGGCGTCGGCTGGCTGATGGAGAAGCAGGACGACGGGTCATACGTCTTCACCAGCAGTCTGCGCCGCGCGTACGTCGAGGTCAGCGTGCCGTCCCAGTGGGTGCAGCAGGACGGCTCGGGCTCGCTCGTCGATCTGGCCGCGCCCATCAAGAAGGCGATCCCCGAAGGAATCGCCGACTGACGTACAGACGTACAGGAGCGCTGTCGCGGCCCCGCGCCAGGGGTCTAGGGCCTGTCCGGCGGATCAGGTCGCAGACGCGGGGTCTGGTGCGCCCATCTGCGGCGTTGTCGTCGGTTGCCGACTCCCCCAAGTTCTCGGCTTCGCTCGAACAGGGGGGACCCCCATCGCGTCGTCGCCCTCCTCCGTCTTGCAGCTGGACGCACCAGACCCCGCTCACCTGGGCTGTCAGGCGCCGTTGCTTCCCTGCGACCTGATCCGCCGGACCGGCCCTAGCGCAGCCCCGTCGAGCGGTGCAGCGCCGCCTGCACCAGGCGGTCCACCAGTTCCTGGTAGCCCACGCCGCTCGCCTCCCACATCTTCGGGTACATGGAGATGGGCGTGAAGCCCGGCATGGTGTTGATCTCGTTGATCACGAACTCCCCGTCCTCGGTGAGGAAGAAGTCCGCGCGCACCAGGCCCTCGCAGGAAGCGGCCTCGAACGCCTCGACCGCGAGCCGCTGGACCTCGGCGGTCTGCTCGGTGGTCAGCGGGGCCGGCACCAGGCCGGGCGCCGAGTCGATGTACTTCGCCTCGAAGTCGTAGTAGGCGTGCGACTGCACGGGCGGGATCTCGGCGGGCACGCTCGCGCGCGGCCCATCCTCGAACTCCAGCACCCCGCACTCGATCTCGCGGCCGCGCAGCAGCGCCTCCACGATGATCTTCGGGTCGTGGCGCTGGGCCTCCTCGATCGCCTCGTCGAGGCCTTCGAGGGAGTCGACCTTGGTGATGCCGATCGAGGAACCCGCGCGCGCAGGCTTGATGAACAACGGCCAGCCGTGGTCACCCGCGAAGTCGATGATCTTCTTGCGGGCGGCCGACTCGTCGCGCTCCCACTCACGGGGCCGGATCACCACGTACGGGCCGACGGACAGCCCGAAGGAGGTGAACACCCGCTTCATGTACTCCTTGTCCTGGCCGACCGCCGAGGCGAGCACGCCGGAACCGACGTACGGGACTCCGGAGAGCTCCAGGAGTCCCTGGAGGGTGCCGTCCTCGCCGTACGGGCCGTGCAGCACGGGGAAGACGACGTCGACCTCGCCGAGAGCCTTGGGAACGGAGCCCGGCTCGGTGTAGACGACCTCGCGGTTGGCCGGGTCGACGGACAGGACCACGCCGCCCTCGTTGGACTCGGCGAGCTGCTCCACGCTCGGCTGCCGCCGGTCGATGATGGCCATCCGCTCCGGTTCGTCGGCGGTGAGCGCCCAACGGCCGTCCTGGGTGATGCCGATCGGCAGGACGTCGTACTTCGTCCTGTCGATGGCGCGCAGGACGGCGCCGGCCGTGACAGTGGAGATCCCGTGTTCGGAGCTGCGGCCGCCGAAGACGACGGCCACGCGCGGCTTGCGAGGCGGCTGCTCAGGGCTCTGGGGGAGGTTCTGGGTGCTCATATCGGGTTGAGAGTACCCGTTGGTACGGCGCTGAGTCAGCGCCCCACGGCGGTCGTTGCTCAGCGTCGTACGAGCCGTTGCGGAGCGTCGTCCACCTGAGGGTTCGGTCCTCCACCCGAAGTTCAGCGGCGCTCGGGCTTGGCGCTGCGCGCCATCAGTTCCTTGAGCGCGACGACCGGCGGCTTGCTGTCGTGGACGATGCCGACGACCGTCTCCGTGATGGGCATGTCGACGCCGTGCCGGCGGGCCAGATCCAGCACGGACTCACAGGACTTGACGCCCTCGGCGGTCTGCTTGGTGACCGCGATGGTCTCCTGGAGGGTCATGCCCTTGCCGAGGTTGGTGCCGAAGGTGTGGTTGCGCGAGAGGGGCGAGGAGCAGGTCGCCACCAGGTCGCCCAGGCCCGCGAGTCCGGAGAAGGTCAGCGGATCGGCGCCCATCACGAGGCCGAGCCGGGTGGTCTCGGCGAGTCCGCGCGTGATCAACGAGCCCTTGGCGTTGTCGCCGAGCCCCATGCCGTCCGCGATGCCCACGGCGAGACCGATCACGTTCTTGATCGCGCCGCCGAGTTCACAGCCCACCACGTCGGTGTTGGTGTACGGGCGGAAGTACGGGGTGTGGCAGGCGGCCTGGAGTCGCTGGGCGACCGCTTCGGAGGTGCACGCGACGACGCCTGCGGCCGGCATCCGGGCGGCGATCTCACGGGCGAGGTTGGGTCCGGTGACCACGGCGACGCGGTCCGCGCCGACCTCGGCGACGTCCTCGATCACCTCGCTCATCCGCATCGCGGAGCCGAGTTCGACGCCCTTCATGAGGGAGACGAGGATCGTGTCGGGCGCGAGCAACGGCGTCCACTCGGCAAGGTTGCCGCGCAACGTCTGCGAGGGCACGGCGAGCACGGTGAAGTCGGCGTCGCGCGCGGCCGCGGCGGCGTCGGTGGTGGCCCGCAGGTTCTCGGGGAGTTCGACGCCCGGCAGATAGTCCGGGTTCGTCCGCGTGGAGTTGACCGCTTCGGCGAGTTCGGCACGACGCGCACACAGGGTGACTTCGCACCCCGCGTCGGCGAGCACCATGCCGAAGGCCGTACCCCACGATCCGGTCCCGAAGACGGCCGCCTTGACCGGCTTGCTCACGTGCCCTGCCCCTCTTCCTGCTGTGCTTTTCGCTGTGCGGGTGCCTGTGCTTGGGCCTGCACCTGCGCCTGTGCCTGTGCCTGCACCTGCGCCTTTTCGTAAGCAGCGGTGCGCCTGCGCTGCTCGATCCGCACCTGACGCGGGTCGTAGGGCGTTTCGGGCGCCTTCTCGCCGCGGATCTGCTCCAGCTGCGCGGTGACGGCGGCCATGATGACCTCGGTGGCCTCCTTCAGGAGGTCCGGGCTCATCTCCTTGTCGTAGAAGCCAGACAGGTCGACCGGGGGGCCCGCGAGCACGTAGTGGGTCTTGCGCGGAAGGAGGTTGGGCTTCTTGGCGTACGGCGGCAGCAGTTCGTTGGCGCCCCACTGGGCGACCGGGATCACCGGGCACTTGGTCTGCAGAGCGACCCGTGCGGCACCGGTCTTGCCGGTCATCGGCCAGCCGTCGGGGTCGCGGGTGAGCGTGCCCTCGGGGTAGAAAGCGACGCATTCGCCGCGCTCCACGGCGTCGATCGCGGCCCGGAAGGCGCTCAGCGCGTCGGTGCTCTCGCGATAGACGGGGATCTGTCCGGTGCCGCGCATCGCGGCCCCCACAAATCCCTTCCGGAAAAGCCCGGCCTTCGCCAGAAAACGCGGAACACGCCCGGTGTTGTACTGATAGTGCGCATACGCGAACGGATCCACATGAGAATTGTGGTTCACCGCGGTGATAAATCCGCCCTCGACCGGAATGTTCTCCATTCCGCGCCAGTCCCGCTTGATCAGAACCACCAGTGGCGGTTTGCAGAGGACCGCTGCGAAGCGGTACCAGAAGCCGATTCTGCGGCGGGGCACGCGGACACCTTCCTCTTAGGGCCTGGGGGGCCGCACAAGTGTCGCCCCAGGCCGTCTGTCTGTCGAGAACACCGTACGCCCCGACGTCCGGGCCTCCAGGGCTGCCGGGTCACAATGGGCGCGACAAGGGAGGAACGGAGCGCTCGTGCAGTGGACCCTGGTGGTACCCCTCAAACCCCTGGCGCGAGCCAAGAGCAGGCTGTCGGACACCGCAGGCGACGTAGTGCGTCCCAGCCTCGCTCTCGCGTTCGCGCAGGACACCGTGGCGGCCGCGCTGGCCTGTGCGGCGGTCCGAAATGTGGCGGTAGTCACGGACGACGCCCTGGCCGGACGGGAGCTGGCCGCGCTCGGCGCGCGGATCGTCCCGGACGAACCCGCAGGGGGCCTGAACTCCGCACTAGCGCACGGGGCGGGGATCGTACGCTCCTACAGTCCCGAATGCGCCGTGGCGGCCCTGAACGCCGATCTGCCCGCGTTGCGGCCCGTTGAATTGGCCCGGGTACTCGAGGCGGCCGCGGAATTCCCACGCGCTTTTCTCCCTGATGCGGCCGCAATCGGCACGACCCTGCTGACAGCTTCCCCCGACCATGAATTGCTCCCCGCTTTCGGTACCGATTCCCGCGCCCGTCATCGCGCCTCGGGCGCCGTGGAACTCCGCCTCGACTCGGTGGATTCCGTACGTCAGGACGTGGACACCGGCGACGACCTGCGGACGGCGCTCGCACTGGGCGTGGGCCCGCGCACAGCCGCGGTGGCGGCGAATCTGCTGATCCCGGGCCAGCCCGGCGGCTGACCCGGGGCGCCGCCCACCGACGTGCTCGCGGCCCCTCGAAGCCTCGGGCTCCGGTCAGCGCCGCCCCGACCACCGACAGGCGGCGCTCCACCCACCCGCCATCACCTCCGACTCCGCCGCGGCTCCCGGCGCCCCTCCTGCTGACCGGCGCCCGCCCCGGCCCCTGATCACGGGGGCAGCCCGTATGCCACTCCCGGGCGTGCGGCCGTAGGCTTCCGGCATGCAGGCGACCGCGTACACGTACGACCCCGAGACCCACAGCGGCCAAGTGCTGCTCGACGACGGCACCCCGGTGCCCTTCGACGGGCCGGCGTTCGACGCCGGGGGGCTGCGACTGCTGCGCCCGGGGCAGCGCGTGCGCATCGAGACCGAGGGGGACGGCGACGCACGCCGGATCACCCTGGTCACGCTCCAGACCTTCTGACCCCCCTGGAAGGGTTCCTGAACCCCTTCCTGAACCAGCCCCTGAACCCGTTCCCGAACACGCCGCGGGCCGGGCTCCCCAGGGGAGCCCGGCCCGGCGCGTGAGTTGCCCTGCGCCCTGTTACTGGCGGGCGGTGGTGGCCTTCTTGGCGGTGGTCTTGCGTGCCGTCGACTTCTTGGCGGGGGCCTTCTTGGCCGTCGCCTTCTTCGCCGGGGCCTTCTTGGCCGTCGCCGTCTTGGCGGTGGCCTTCTTGGCCGTGGCCTTCTTGGCGGTCGCCGTGGTCTTCTTGGCGGTCGTCTTCTTGGCCGTGGTCTTCTTCGCGGCGGCGGTGGTCTTCTTCGCCACCGTCTTCTTCGCCGTGGTCTTCTTGGCCGCCGCCTTCTTGGCGGTGGTGGCCTTCTTGGCCGCGGCCTTCTTGACCGTGGCCGCGGCGCCGCCGGTCAGGCTGCCCTTGGGCGCCTTCTTGACCGCGACCTCGCCACCACGAGGGAGCTTCTTCGAGCCGCTCACCAGGTCCTTGAAACCCTGGCCCGCGCGGAAGCGCGGCACCGAGGTCTTCTTGACCCGAACACGCTCACCAGTCTGCGGGTTGCGGGCGTAACGAGCGGGACGGTCCACCTTCTCGAAGGAACCGAAGCCGGTGACCGAGACCCGGTCCCCGCCGACGACCGCACGGACGATGGCGTCCAGTACCGCGTCGACCGCGTCGGCGGCCTGCTGACGCCCGCCGACCTTGTCGGCAATCGCTTCTACGAGCTGCGCCTTGTTCACGTCTTCCCCTTCGGAGACATCGCCCGAACGAATGCGTTCAAGCTTTTTCGCACGTTAGGCAGATATATACCGCAAATCAAACACGAAACGGGCTAATCACCCTTGTGCCGCAACGAACTCGGGCTGTTGCGGAGTTCCTCAGCGTTCCTCTTCGAGGAATCGGCCCTCGTCGAGGTCGGTGGTGAACCGCTCCAGCCGCCTTGTCGCATCGGCGAGATCGTGCTTGGCCACGGCCGTAATGACCAGCAGCTTCCGGGTCAGCGCCATCCGTACGCCCTCCGGGACTTGCAGTGCGCGCACTCTTGTGTGCGCTTCCTTCAGTTGGGCCGCGACTGCCGTATAGAGCTCGAGTTGGCCGTCGTGTTCCATGCACAGATTGTGCCATCTGGGGCGAGTTGTCGCCTGCGCAGGGGGTAACTGCCGTACCCGGAGAGGGTCCTGAGCGCCTCCGCACGCTCCGGCGCCAAGGTGCGCGTACCCAGGCAATCGCCCTTGTAACTAGGGGAGTTGGGGCCCTCCCGAGCGGCTCCGCGATGCCCTCCGGGGGCAGACACAGCTGTACCCCCAACCGTCCACGATTGGGGGTACAGAGGCGTGTTGCGTTGGCTGAAATCAGCCGTGCGTCAGACCTGGAGCGTCTTCGGCTTGTGCGACGGCCGCTTGGCCTCGTACGTCGCGATGTCGCCCTCGTTCTGGAGGGTGATGGAGATGTCGTCAAGGCCGTTCAGCAGCCGCCAGCGGGCGTTCTCGTCGAGCTCAAAGGCGGCGGTGATACCCTCGGCGCGCACCTCACGGGCCTCAAGATCCACCGTGATCTCGGCCTGCGGGTCCTTCTCGGTGAGCTCCTGTAGCGCGTCCACGATCTTCTGCTCCAGAACCACTGTGAGCAGGCCGTTCTTCAGCGAGTTGCCACGGAAGATGTCCGCGAAACGGGACGAGATGACGGTCTTGAATCCGTAGTTCTGCAGCGCCCAGACGGCGTGCTCGCGCGAGGAGCCCGTACCGAAGTCGGGACCGGCGACCAGGACCGTGGCGCCTTGCCGCTCCGGCCGGTTGAGCACGAACTCGGGATCCTTGCGCCAGGCCTCGAACAGCCCGTCCTCGAAACCGTCCCTGGTGACCTTCTTGAGCCAGTGGGCGGGGATGATCTGGTCGGTGTCGACGTTGCTGCGGCGCAGCGGAACGGCCCGGCCGGTGTGCGTGGTGAATGCTTCCATGACTTCTCAGACTCCAGCGGGCGTACGGGCGGCAGACGAGTCGGACAGGTCGGCCGGGGAGGCCAGGTGACCCAGCACGGCGGTGGCGGCGGCGACCTGCGGCGACACCAGGTGCGTACGGCCTCCCTTGCCCTGCCTGCCCTCGAAGTTGCGGTTGGAGGTGGACGCGGAGCGCTCACCGGGGGCCAGCTGGTCGGGGTTCATGCCCAGACACATCGAGCAGCCCGCGTGCCGCCATTCGGCGCCGGCCTCCTTGAAGACCACGTCCAGGCCCTCGGAGACGGCCTGCAGACCGACCCGCGCGGAGCCGGGTACCACCAGCATCCGTACGCCGTCGGCGACTTTGCGGCCCTCGACGATCGCGGCGGCGGCACGCAGGTCCTCGATGCGGCCGTTGGTGCACGAACCTACGAAGACGGTGTCGACCTTGATGTCGCGCAGCGGCTCTCCGGCGGTCAACCCCATGTATTCCAGGGCCTTTTCGGCGGCCAGGCGCTCCGAAGCGTCTTCGTACGAAGCCGGGTCGGGGACGGACGCCGAAAGCGGCGCGCCCTGGCCGGGGTTGGTGCCCCAGGTCACGAACGGGGAGAGCGAGGCGGCATCGATGACGACCTCCGCGTCGAATTCCGCGTCCGCGTCCGACTTCAGGGTCGACCAGTAGGCGACCGCGGCGTCCCAGTCCTCGCCCTCGGGGGCGTGCGCACGGCCCTTGAGGTACTCGAAGGTGGTCTCGTCGGGGGCGATCATGCCCGCGCGGGCGCCGGCCTCGATCGACATGTTGCAGATGGTCATCCGGGCTTCCATCGAGAGCTTCTCGATGGCGGAGCCGCGGTATTCCAGGATGTAGCCCTGGCCGCCGCCGGTACCGATCTTGGCGATGATCGCCAGGATCAGGTCCTTGGCGGTGACGCCGTCGGGCAGTTCGCCGTCGATCGTGATGGCCATGGTCTTGGGGCGGGCCAGCGGCAGCGTCTGGGTGGCCAGCACGTGCTCGACCTGCGAGGTGCCGATACCGAACGCCAGCGCGCCGAAGGCGCCGTGCGTGGAGGTGTGGGAGTCACCGCACACGACGGTGGTGCCGGGCTGGGTCAGGCCCAGCTGCGGTCCCACGACGTGGACGACGCCCTGCTCGACATCGCCCAGCGAGTGCAGGCGCACACCGAACTCGGCGCAGTTCTTGCGCAGCGTCTCCAGCTGGGCCCGGGAGACCGGGTCCGCGATGGGCTTGTCGATGTCGAGGGTCGGGGTGTTGTGATCCTCGGTGGCGATGGTGAGGTCGAGGCGGCGCACGGGACGCCCCGCCTGACGGAGGCCGTCGAAGGCCTGCGGGCTGGTCACCTCGTGCAGCAGGTGCAGATCGATGAAGAGGAGGTCGGGCTCGCCCTCGGCGCGCCGGACGACGTGGTCGTCCCAGACCTTCTCCGCGAGTGTCCTACCCATCGCTTTCCCTCCGGCCGGCCTGTGTGGCGCCGGCCCAACTAGAGATTTCCGAGGCGGCGGCGCTCGTACCCCTCGTACCGGACGCCTGCCGCCGGGCCCGTTGGTCCGCGGGCCGCTGTGTCTACCAGAGTGGCGCGTTCCACCGAAAATTGAACTTGCGTTTCACAGAGTGAGACGCGAGTATCGTTGCATGGACAACAGTAGCGGCGTCGGCGTTCTGGACAAGGCAGCCCTTGTCCTGAGCGCTCTGGAGTCCGGTCCGGCCACCCTCGCGGGCCTGGTCGCTGCGACCGGACTGGCACGACCCACGGCACATCGCCTCGCCGTGGCACTTGAACACCACCGCATGGTGGCGCGCGACATGCAGGGCCGTTTCATTCTCGGACCTCGGCTGGCCGAGCTGGCCGCGGCCGCGGGCGAGGACCGCCTCCTCGCGACGGCGGGCCCGGTGCTCACTCACCTGCGCGACATCACGGGCGAAAGCGCGCAGCTCTACCGCCGCCAGGGCGACATGCGCATCTGCGTCGCCGCGGCCGAGCGCCTGTCGGGCCTCAGGGACACGGTCCCGGTCGGTTCCACACTCACGATGAAAGCGGGGTCCTCGGCCCAGATCCTGATGGCCTGGGAGGAGCCCGAGCGTCTGCACCGGGGCCTGCAGGGCGCCCGCTTCACGGCCACAGCGCTCTCGGGCGTACGACGCCGGGGCTGGGCCCAGTCGATCGGCGAGCGCGAGCCGGGCGTCGCGTCGGTCTCCGCGCCGGTACGCGGCCCTTCCAACCGTGTCGTGGCCGCCGTCTCGGTCTCCGGACCGATCGAGCGCCTGACCCGGCATCCGGGCCGGATGCACGCCCAGGCGGTCATCGACGCCGCCGGCCGCCTTTCCGAGGCCCTGCGCCGCACGGGCTGACCCACGCCAGGTAGGGCCCGCCTCAACGCCGCGGCAGGCCCTCCCTCACCTCGGTCTTCCCCACCTCGGGCTTCTATGCCCTGGACTCCCGCACCTCGGCCTCACCGGTCCCGGATTCGCGGTGCGCGAACCGTTCGGCCGCCCGCCGTCCCCGCCGCTCGATGGGCAGTACGCCATGCGCCGCTCCGAGCCCGAAGGGCGGCATGTCCGCGTAGATCGACTCGTACGACCCCGCCGGCACGATGTACGCCTCGTGCCAGATCCCCACGTGCTGCCGCACCTTCCCCGCGCGTTCCTTGCGGTTGATGATCGCCCACACCTTGTGGTGGAACATGTCGGGCGCCGCCGCGTACGCGTACAGCTGCTCCTTGGATTCCCAGTACTGGACGACGTAGTACGTCCTCGGCGAGGCCGTCAGCAGAACGTGGCCGAGCAGCCCGCGGCTCTTGTCCCTGGCCAGTTCACGGAGCATGCGCGGCATCGCCAGGAGCGCGGGCACCCAGTGGTGCACCGCCCAGAAGTGGTTGACGCGCATGCCGATCAACAGGACGACCACGTCCCCCTCGGCTGCGGCGGTGGTACGGCCCGCGATGGGCTTGACGAACATCACGACTCCCCCTTGATGGTTCCCCTCGATGATTCCCCTGGATGAATCCGCGGTTGGATAGAGCACTATCCAATCGCGCGATGCTTGGATAGTGCTCTTATCCATGGGAAGGCACAAGAGATGCGGCTGACGGAACTGAGCGAGCGCAGCGGCGTGTCGATCGCGACGATCAAGTACTACCTGCGTGAAGGGCTGTTGGCGCCCGGCCGCCGGATCAGCGCCACGACGGCCGAGTACGACGAGAGCCATCTGCGTCGGCTCCGCCTGGTGCGCGCGCTCATCCAGGTCGGCCGGGTTCGGGTGGCGACAGCCCGGGAGGTCCTGGGGCACATCGACGACGACTCCCTCGGCCGGACGATCCGGCTGGGCGCGGCCCTGTGGTCACTGCCGCAGGAACCCGAACCGGATGAACAGGACCCTGCCGTGCAGTCCGCGCGCCGCGAGGTGGACCGACTGCTGGAGGGACTGGGCTGGGAGACCGCCCGGGAGCTGAGCACCCTCTCCCCCGTGCACCGCTCCCTGGTGTCGGCGGTGGCCACGCTCATCCGGCTCGGCTATCCCTGGGACGCCGAACTCATGACGCCGTACGCGCGGTTGATGCACCAGGCGGCCGTCCGTGACCTGGACTTCGTGGAGAAGCACCCCTCGGAGGAGGAGAAGGTCGAGACGGCGGTCGCGGCGACGATCCTCTTCGAGCCGGTACTGAAGGCGCTGCATCGGCTGGCCCAGGAGGAGGAGTCGGCGCGGCGGTACGGCATCGAGTGAGCGGGAACGCCGATGGGCCCCCACCGGAGTGAAGGCCCATCGGACTGCGTACCCCCGACCGGATTCGAACCGGCGCTACCGCCTTGAGAGGGCGGCGTGCTAGGCCGCTACACAACGGGGGCAAGGATCACAAGCGATCCAGCTGGGCTACCAGGACTCGAACCTAGAACAACGGAACCAGAAACCGTCGTGTTGCCAATTACACCATAGCCCAATAGTGGTCTAGACCACTCAGTACCCCCGACCGGATTCGAACCGGCGCTACCGCCTTGAGAGGGCGGCGTGCTAGGCCGCTACACAACGGGGGCCCTAGCGATCCTGCATGAGAGTCAGCGGGTGCGACCCGGACTGTCCCCCTGAGAAGGATCTGTACCCCCGACCGGATTCGAACCGGCGCTACCGCCTTGAGAGGGCGGCGTGCTAGGCCGCTACACAACGGGGGCCTTGCAGAGTTGGTCTCTGCGGTTGCAGATGAGCTCTGCGAGCTGGCCTACCAGGACTCGAACCTAGACTAACGGAACCAGAAACCGTCGTGCTGCCAATTACACCATAGGCCACTGAAACGCAACCCCGTGGGGTTTTTGTTTTAGCTTGCGCCTCCGGTTTCCGGACCTTTCGGCCCGCTTTCCGGCGGCGCAGGAAGAACATTACCTGAAGGTGGACGGCGCTCCAAAACGGGTATGCGTGTCGAGGATCGAGGAAAGTTCGGCGAGCGACGCGATGCGGTGCAGTCCCGCGAGTGCGTCACCGCTGGTGTGCCCGCCGTCGCGGTCGATCCAGACCGACAGCAGGCCGGCGTCCGCGGCGCCGCGCCCGTCGATCTCCGGGTGGTCGCCGACGTACGCGACATGGTGCGGGGCGAGTTCCAGGGCCTCGCAGGCCGCGTGGAAGGCCTGGGCGTCCGGCTTGGAGACGCCGAGCTCGGCGGCGCACAGGACCGCCTCGAAGCGGTCGCGCACCCCGAGGACGCGCAGCTTGCGATCCTGGACGAGGAGACTGGAGTTGGACAGCACCCCGTGCCGGTGGCTGGTGGCCAGGGTGTCCAGTGCGGGCAGGACGTCCGGGAAGAGGGCCCAGGCGGCCTCGTAGTGCACGAGGTAGCGCTCGAACCACGCGTCGGCCTCGGCGTCGGTCAGCTCCTGACCGAGGAAGACCCGGACGCGGTCTCGGCGCTGTCCTTCGAAGTCGGTCTCCCCCGCCGCGAATCGCGCCCACTGCCGGTCGGTGATCTCCCGCCAGCGCACCAAGGCCTGTTGCACGGTCTCGTGGCCGTCGAGCAGTTCCTCCGCCACCAGGTGTCCGCGCATCCCGTCCCGGTCCGCGGTGGTGTAGTCGAAGAGGGTGTCGTCCACGTCCCAGATCACGGCCTTGATGGTCATGGTCCGACCGTAACCCGTACACAAAGGGGGCGGCGCCCGAACCGGACGCCGCCCCCTCCGTCATCCACCTACAGCTTCGCCAGTGCCGCGTCGATGCGCGCCAGCGTCTTGTCCTTGCCCAGGATCTCCAGGGACTCGAAGAGCGGCAGGCCGATCGTGCGGCCGGTGACGGCGACGCGGACCGGGGCCTGGGCCTTGCCTAGCTTGAGGCCGTGCTCCTCACCGGCGGCCAGGACGGCCTCCTTCAGCGACTCGGGCGAGGACCAGTCGGCCGTCTCGAGCTTCTCCCGGACCGTACGCAGGAGGGCGTCCGAGCCCTCCTTCATGGCCTTCGTCCAGGAGGCCTCGTCGAAGGCCGGCTCCGGCAGGAACAGGAAGTCGACGTTGTCCGTGATCTCGGAGAGGACCTTCATCCGGGACTGCGCGTGCGGGGCGATCAACTGCCACTTCGCCTCGTCGAAGTCCTCCGGCGCCCACGGGGCGAAGGGGGCCTTGAGCCAGGGGGCGCAGCGCTCGGTGAAGTCCTTCACGTCGAGCATGCGGATGTGGTCGGCGTTGATCGCCTCGGCCTTCTTGAGGTCGAAGCGGGCCGGGTTCGGGTTCACGTCCGCGACGTCGAAGGCGGCGACCATCTCGTCGATGGCGAAGATGTCGCGGTCCGCCGAGAGCGACCAGCCAAGGAGGGAGAGGTAGTTGAGCAGGCCCTCCGGAAGGAAACCGCGCTCCCTGTAGAGGTTGAGCGAGGCCTGCGGGTCGCGCTTGGAGAGCTTCTTGTTGCCCTCGCCCATCACGTACGGGAGGTGGCCGAAGGCGGGGACCGACTTCGCGATACCCAGCTCGATCAGCGCCTTGTAGAGGGCGATCTGGCGCGGGGTGGAGGACAGCAGGTCCTCGCCGCGCAGGACGTGGGTGATCTCCATCAGGGCGTCGTCGATCGGGTTCACGAGCGTATAGAGGGGTGCTCCATTGGCTCGTACGATCCCGTAGTCCGGCACGTTCTCCGGGAGGTACGTGATCTCGCCGCGGACCAGGTCCGTGAAGGTGATCGCCTCGTCGGGCATCCGGAAGCGGACGATGGAGGTGCGGCCCTCGGCCTCGTACGCGGCCTTCTGCTCGGCGGTCAGGTCGCGGCAGTGGCCGTCGTAGCCGGACGGCTTGCCGGCGGCGCGGGCGGCGTCGCGGCGGGCGTCCAGCTCCTCGGTCGAGCAGTAGCAGTGGTACGCGTGGCCCGCGTCCAGGAGCTTCTGTGCAACGTCCTTGTAGATGTCCATGCGCTGCGACTGGCGGTACGGCGCGTGGGGGCCGCCGATCTCGGGGCCCTCGTCCCAGTCGAAGCCCAGCCAGCGCATCGAGTCGAGCAGCTGGGTGTACGACTCCTCGGAGTCGCGGGCCGCGTCCGTGTCCTCGATGCGGAAGACCAGGGTGCCTTCGTTGTGCCGGGCGAACGCCCAGTTGAACAGGGCGGTGCGGACCAGGCCCACGTGGGGGTTGCCGGTCGGGGACGGACAGAAACGTACGCGGGGGGGCACCCCCTGTCCGAGCGGAGTCGAGGACTTGGGGGAGTTCGCGTTAGCCACGCTTGATCACCTTGTTGGTGAGAGTGCCGATGCCTTCGATGGTGACGGCGACCTCGTCGCCGACGTTCAGGGGGCCGACCCCAGCCGGGGTGCCGGTGAGGATCACGTCGCCGGGGAGCAGCGTCATGGCCTCGGTGATGTTGACGATCAGGTCCTCGATGGAGTGGATCATCTCGCTGGTGCGGCCGAGCTGGCGCTGTTGGCCGTTGACCGTGCACTGGATGGTGATGCCCTCGGCGATCGCGGTGAGGTCGAGGTCCGTCTCCACCCAGGGGCCGAGCGGGCAGGAGTTGTCGAAGCCCTTGGCCCGGGCCCACTGCTTCTCGCGCTTTTGGACATCACGTGCGGTGACGTCATTGGCGCAGGTGTAGCCGAGGATGACGTCCTTGACGCGCTCGCGCGGGACCTCGCGGCACATCCGGCCGATGACCACGGCGAGCTCGGCCTCGTGGTGCAGCTCGCTGGAGAAGGAGGGGTACTGGATGTCGTCGCCGGGGCCGATCACCGAGGTGGACGGCTTGAAGAAGGCGAACGGGGCGTCGGGCACCTCGTTGCCGAGTTCCTTCGCGTGCTCCGCGTAGTTGCGGCCGAAGGCCACGACCTTGTTGGGGAGCACCGGCGGCAGCAGCCGCACCTTGCTCAGCGGGACCTTCGTACCGGAGAGCTCGAAGTCCGCGAACGGGATGCCCTTGATGATGTCGAGGACGAGCTCGTCCGGCTTGTCGCCCTCGACCGCGCCGAATGCGACGTTGCCGTCGATGGAAAACCTGGCGATGCGCACGGGATCCTTGCGCCCCTCACTGAGCTGGCTGGAGTCTGACGCTCCAGGCTAACGCGGAGAGGGGTGCGGGCTTCGCGTATGTCCCGTCGGCACGGTGAGCGAGTCCGCCGGCGCGGCGAGCGAGCGGTGGCCTGTGCGCGTACTACTCCGCGACGGAGGCCGTGACCGGGGCTTCCATGAGGATGGTCCGCCGGGGGTTGGCGGTCTGGGCGGGGAGGTCGATCGAGTGCTCCGGCTGCTCCGGCGTCCGCAGCGCCTCGGCGTCCTCGAGGTGCGCCAGCGTGGTGCGTCGCGGGTTGGCTATGTTGCGGAACATCATCGTCGTCTTCACTGTTGTACTCGACCTCTGTCTTGCCGGGCGCCTGGCGGGCTCAAGAGCCTCCGCGTAGGCACGGGTTGTCGGATTTGCCATCCCTGTAAAGCGCCAGGCTAAACATGCAATTCCCGTGTGAAGCCGTGAAGACCTCGCGATCATCGTGTGAGTTTGCTCACTCACTGGTAGGCAAACCGGTCAATTCAGGCCGCCAACCCTCCTCGGCGAAACGGACATTGCTTAACTGAAGCCAACATTCCGCTCCTGATCATCGCGACTGGGACACCCCGCACACGCCAACGGCTCGCAGGCATACGTCCGTTATGTACTACATCGTTTTCTACGTCTTGTGACGCGCCCCTCACAACGTGTCACGAAGGTCACGGCCTGGCCCATGGCCCTTGTTGGAGATCCGGCACTGTGCTGGAATTCCTCGGACCGCCGCAGGAACGAACCGGCGCGCAGGGGGCGCGACTCAGCGCCGAGTGGCGGCGGGAAGGGGAAGCAGCGCCGGTCACTCACGACCACACCAGGGGGCGCGTCTGCGCCCCTGAACGACGCCGACACCGTCCCGCCGCTTCCACGGAGGGACGCCTGGTCCAGAGGTTGCGACGCTAGTGCAGGGACGTTTCAAGAGGGATGGCAGCGCTTCGGCGGAGCCGGAGCCGCAAGGCGGGACCGAGCGCGGTTCCTCGCCCCAGCACGCCCAGAACCCGGGACAGTCGGAGGTCGGCGGCAGCGGTGAACGCTCCGCGCGCCCCGGCGCGACAGCTCCCGCCACACCGCCCGCGAAGCCGACGGGCCCCAGCGGCCCCGGCTCCCGAATAGCCCTGCGCAACTGGCGCATCTCCACGCGTCTGGTCTCGCTGCTCGCGCTCCCCGTGGTGGCCGCGACCACCCTGGGTGGACTGCGTATCAGCCAGTCCATGGACGACATCCAGCAGCTCGACAACATGAAGCTGCTGACGGACATGACCAAGCAGGCGACCGAGCTCGCCGCCGCGCTCCAGAAGGAGCGTGACCAGTCGGCGGGCCCGCTCGCGCACGGCGCGACGCCCACCGACTACACGGTCAAGAGCGTCCGCGACGCGACGGACAACGCCCGCAAGCAGTTCATCGCGGGCACCCAGGAGGTCGACGACGCCAGCGCGAGCGGACAGCTCACCGGCGTCCGCGATAGCCTCGTCGCCATCGCGAGCGAGCTGAACAAGCTCAGCACCATCCGCAACGGCGCCTACAGCGACTCCCGGAACTCCTCCCAGACGGTCGACGGGTACCACCGCCTCATCGCCCAACTGATCGACCTCTCGCAGGACATGGCGCAGGCGACCAGCAACCCGGAGATGATCACGCGCACCCGCGCTCTGTCCGCCTTCTCCTCCGCCAAGGAATACGCCTCCATCCAGCGCGCCGTCATCGGCGCCGCGCTGCCCGAGGACAAAGACGTCTTCGGCAAGCTGTCCGAGAACGACCGGCTGTACGCGAAGTCTGCGAAGGACAGCGAGACCTCCGAACGCACCAGCTTCGCCAGCATCTACGGCGCCGGGGCAGAAGACCTCACCAAGCCCATCGACCAGGGCAACCCGACCATCCAGTCCGCCGACCAGTACGCCAAGCGCATACTCGACTCGAAGGACGGTCTGAGCACCCAGGACAAGCGCTCGTACAAGGACTGGGTCGACGACGACTCCGCCAAGATCGAGCAGATGTCGAAGATCGAGCTGACGCTGCTCAACCAGATGGAGCAGAAGGCCCGTGAGCTGCGCAACGAGTCGCAGCGCGAAGCGATCATCTCCGGTGCGCTGATCCTGCTGGTCCTCGGTGTCTCGCTCGTGGGCGCCTTCGTCGTGGCCCGGTCCATGATCCGCTCGCTGCGCCGGCTGCAGGACACCGCGACCAAGGTCGCCCAGGACCGTCTGCCCGAGCTGGTCAAGCAGCTCTCCGAGTCCGACCCGCAGGACGTCGACACCTCCGTCGAGTCCGTCGGTGTGCACTCCCGGGACGAGATCGGCCAGGTGGCCGCGGCCTTCGACGACGTGCACCGCGAGGCCGTGCGACTCGCCGCCGAGCAGGCCCTGCTGCGGGGCAACGTCAACGCGATGTTCACTAACCTCTCGCGCCGCTCCCAGGGCCTCATCCAGCGTCAGCTCTCGCTCATCTCCGAACTGGAGTCCCGCGAGGCCGACCCGGACCAGCTGTCCTCCCTGTTCAAGCTTGACCACCTCGCGACCCGCATGCGTCGTAACGGTGAGAACCTCCTCGTTCTCGCCGGTGAAGAGCCCGGCCGCCGCTGGACCCGCCCGGTCCCACTGGTCGACGTGCTCCGCGCCGCCGCCTCCGAGGTGGAGCAGTACGAGCGCATCGAGCTGGCCTCGGTCCCCGCGACCCAGGTCGCGGGCCGGGTCGTCAACGACCTCGTGCACCTGCTCGCCGAGCTCCTCGAGAACGCCACCTCGTTCTCCTCCCCGCAGACCAAGGTCAAGGTCACCGGTCACGCGCTGCCCGACGGCCGCGTGCTGATCGAGATCCACGACACCGGTATCGGCCTGTCCCCCGAGGACCTCGCCGCGATCAACGAGCGGCTCGCCTCGCCGCCCACCGTGGACGTCTCCGTCTCCCGGCGCATGGGCCTCTTCGTGGTCGGTCGTCTGTCGCAGCGCCACGGCATCCGCATCCAGCTGCGTCCGTCCGACTCGGGTGGCACCACCGCGCTCGTCATGCTCCCCGTCGATGTCGCCCAGGGCGGCAAGAAGGCTCCGGGCAAGCCGGGCCAGGGCGCTCCCGCCTCCGGCGGTCCGGCCGCCGCGCAGGCCTCGGCCGGACTCGCCGCGGCCCGCCGCGGCGGTGGCCAGGGTGGCGGTCCGTCCCTCGGGGCGGGTGCCCCCGCCGCAGGTGGCGGTCTCCTCGGTGCTCCGCCGCAGCGCGGGCAGGTCGGTGCGGGGCAGGGTCCGCGGGCCGCGCTGCCCGGCGGCAACCAGGGCGGTCGCCCGGGTGCGCCGGGTGGAGCGCGTGGGCCGCAGGGTCCGGGAGGCAATCCGCAGCAGGGCAGGCCGGCCCCGTCCGGTGGCGGTCTCTTCGGGCAGAGCCCGTCGGGCGCCCCGCAGGGCCTTCAGTCCGCCGGACCCGGTGCGCCCCAGAGCTTCGGCGACGGACCCGGCGCCCGCCAGGGCGGCTTCGACTTCAGTGACAGCTCCCCCGCGGCCGCACCTCCGCAGCAGCCGCAGCCGTCGGGCAACAAGGGCGGCGGCCGTCGCAGGCCGCAGCTCCCGGGGCGCGGTGGCCCGCGTGCCGAGCTGCCCGGTGGCAGCCCGCAGCAGTCCAGGCCGAGCTGGAGCGACGAGAACGCGCAGCCGCCCGTGCCGCGCGCGTCCCTCGACGCCCCGCGCGGTCACGAGGAGCCCGACGCCACTTCGCGCATGCCGCGGATCGACGACCGGCAGGGCCCGGGGGCGACCTCGGAGATGCCACGCATCGACAACCGTCAGGGCCCCGGTGCTCCGGCCTCCGCCGCTGCCACCTCGGAGTTCGCCCGCCCCGACTTCGACGCCCCGCGCCCCGGCACGAACGCGCCGCAGAACGCCGGGCAGAACTCGGGTCAGTTCGTCCGTCCGGACGTCTTCAGCTCCGGGAGCACCGCTCCGGCCGGCCACAACCCGTCCACCACGGGCCAGTTCGCCGCCCCCGGTTACGGCAACGGCCAGGACCCTTCGTCCACCGGCCAGTTCGCGACGCCCGGCTACAACAACTCCCAGGACCCGTCGTCCACAGGCCAGTTCGCACGGCCGGGTTACAGCAACGGGCAGGACCCCTCGTCCCCCGGCCAGTTCGCGACGCCCGGCTACGGCAACCGCCAGGACCCGTCGTCCACCGGGCAGTTCCAGCAGCCGCAGGCCCCGCAGCGGCCCGCGCGTCCGCAGCAGCCCGAGGCGTTGCCGCCGGCGACCGGCCCGGGTGACGGACGGACGCCGCTGTACGACACGCTGGAGACCAACTGGTTCCACGGTCAGGCGAACGGTTCCCAGAACGGCGCTCACAACGGCCCGCAGAACGGCGCCCACAACGGCGTCCACAACAACGGCTCGCAGGCTCCGCAGCAACAGCCGCAGACCCCCGCGACCCCTCAGCACCGGCCGGCCGCCGCACAGGCCCCCACCTCCTGGCGCAGCACGCCGAACGACGACCTCGTCCGGCAGGCAGAACGCGTCCGTCAGCCGTCGGCGGGTGGGGTCACCACCTCAGGCCTGCCGCGCCGCGTCCCGCGAGCCAACCTCGTCGCGGGCACGGCACAGCAGCAACAGCACCAAAGCGGTCCGCAGGTCTCACGTGCGCCCGATGACGTACGCGGCCGGCTGACCAATCTCCGTCGGGGCATTCAGCAGGGTCGCCAGGCCGGTACCGGCCAGACCGGCAGCTTCCCCAGCCCCACTCACCAGCAGGAGCGTTAGTTGAGTCAGATGAGCCAGGCCGCACAGAACCTGAACTGGTTGATCACCAACTTCGTGGACAACACCCCCGGGGTGTCCCACACCGTCGTCGTGTCCGCCGACGGGCTCCTTCTGGCGATGTCCGAAGGCTTCCCGCGCGATCGCGCCGACCAGCTCGCGGCCGTCGCCTCGGGGCTCACCTCGTTGACCGCCGGGGCATCCCGGATCTTCGAGGGCGGCACGGTGGCACAGACGGTTGTCGAGATGGAGCGCGGTTTCCTCTTCCTCATGTCTGTTTCGGATGGATCGTCCCTTGCGGTCCTCTCCCACCCGGAATGCGACATCGGCCTCGTCGGCTACGAGATGGCGCTGCTCGTCGACCGTGCAGGCGCCGTACTCACGCCGGACCTGCGCGCCGAGCTACAGGGAAGTCTGCTCCACTGAACCCCCTGGGTTCCAGAGAAAGCACGAAATCACCGTCCGGCCGCCACAATCCCCCCACCGGCCCCATCCAGACGGCACGACTGACCCACCTGCTGTCCCGCCCGGAGGATTAATGACACCGCCCACCGCCTCTCATGATCCGTACGCACAGCCGTACGAGGACGAGGGCGACCAGCCGCTGGTACGTCCGTACGCGATGACCGGCGGCCGGACCAGGCCGCGGTACCAACTCGCCATCGAGGCGCTGATCAGCACTACGGCCGACCCCGCGCAGTTGATGGGGCTGCTCCCCGAGCACCAGCGAATCTGCCACCTGTGCCGTGAGGTCAAGTCGGTAGCAGAGGTGTCGGCCCTCCTGTCCATGCCGCTGGGTGTGGCCAGGATCCTCGTCGCGGACCTCGCAGAGGCCGGACTCGTCGCCATTCACCAGCCTGGCGGCGATGAGAACAACGGCGGCGCGCCGGACGTGACTTTGCTCGAAAGGGTGCTCAGTGGACTTCGCAAGCTCTGACGGAGGTCGGACGACCACCTCCGCGAAGATCGTGGTGGCGGGTGGCTTCGGCGTGGGCAAGACCACGTTCGTCGGCGCCGTCTCGGAGATCAACCCGCTGCGCACGGAGGCCGTCATGACGTCCGCGTCCGCGGGCATCGACGACCTCACCCACACCGGGGACAAGACCACCACCACGGTGGCCATGGACTTCGGCCGCATCACCCTCGACCAGGACCTGATCCTGTACCTCTTCGGTACTCCTGGTCAGGACCGCTTCTGGTTCATGTGGGACGACCTGGTCCGCGGCGCCATCGGTGCCGTGGTCCTGGTGGACACCCGCCGTCTCGCCGACTGCTTCCCGGCGGTCGACTACTTCGAGAACTCCGGGCTGCCGTTCGTCATCGCCCTCAACGGCTTCGACGGACACCAGCCCTACAACCCCGAAGAGGTGCGCGAGGCGCTGCAGATCGGTCCGGACGCGCCGATCATCACGACGGACGCCCGGCACCGCGCGGATGCCAAGAGTGCGCTGATCACGCTGGTCGAACACGCTCTCATGGCACGTCTCAGGTAGCACTCAAGTCGACAGTTGCATAAGGCAGTTGTCGTAGACGCTCTGGAGCCGGCTGTGTCCTTTGACACGGTCGGCCTCAGTGTTCATAACGTTTCGACATTGGATTCCACGGGCATCGACACGCATCGCGGTCACCCGGTGCCGCTGCGCTCACAAAAGCCCCGCCTTTTGGCGGGGCTCGCTCTTTATGACCGTTTTATCTGGGGTATCCGTCACCCGGAACCATCGGTTCCGAGTGTTTGGAACGGCGCCGCCTGACGTGCTGGAATGCGCTGAACTGCCCGGTAGACAAGGGCGCTGGACACACCGCGGCACAACGTAGGTGCCGACGCCGAGAGGTTGTTGGTCGAGTGAGGCGAAGCAAGAACGGTCCCGAGCCGTCGGCACGGGGCAACTTCACCCCGCCGCCGCGCGGAGCGGCGCCCGTACAGGTGCCTGCCCCTGAGCCCCCACCGGCGCCCGCGCCGAGCGGCGGCCGTCTGTCCCCCCGCAACTGGCGTGTGCCCACCAGGCTGAACGCGATCCTGCTCATACCCGTGCTGGTCGGCCTCGTCATGGGCGGCTTCCAGGTGAAGGGCTCGATCGACACCTGGCAGGAGGCCCGCGACGCCGAGAAGGTGGCGAAGGTCGTGGCGGCCGCCGGCGCATACGCCGAGGCCATGCTGAACGAGCGCGACATCTCCGCCGAGCCTCTGCTGCTGGGCGATCGGAACGACGCGACGGTCAAGAAGGCTCGTGCCCTCACCGATGAGAAGGCCGACGCCTTCCACCAAGAAGTCATCGGGATGCCGGAAACGGACGGGCTCAAGCGGCGACTGAGCCTGGTGGAGAAGGCCGAGCCTCAGCTCGAGCAGATCCGCAAAACGGCGTTCACGAAGTCCATGGAGCCGGTGCAGACCGAAGAGGGCTACGTCGCCATCGAGCACCTGCTCATGGAGTTCTCGAACGAGTTGGGCCTCGGCACCGGCAACATCACGAGCTACGGCCGTACGGTGTACGCCATCGCGCTCGCCAAGGGCGCCGAGTCGCTGCAGCGCTCGATCGGTTCCCACCTGCTCGTGAAGCCCAGCACCAACCCGCAGAACCGCGCGCAGCAGCTCACCTCCTTCACGTCGTACGCCTACCTGGAGAACGTCGCTCTTCAGGAGTACGTCTCCGGTGGAACCGAGCAGGACGCCACCCGGCTCACCAGCGTGATGGAGGAGAAGACCGCGGAGGGCAAGAGCCGGCTCGCCGAGGCCAAGAGCAAGGCCGAGGCCGCGGGCCAGACCTTCGTGGCGCCGCCCGCGATGGACAAGATGGTCCAGGCGATCGCCAGTGGCGCCACGCCCACCGAGCTCGCCGCGAAGGGCATCACTCCCGCTACGTGGATGTCTGCCGCCACCCTCAAGTTCGAGGGCTACAGCGAGCTCGAGAGCGACCTCATCGACCGAGCGGTCACCGACGCCGGGTCCATCGCCTCCGACGCCCAGCGCGACGCCTACATCAACGGCGCCATCGTCGTCATCGCCCTGCTCGCCGCGTTCATCCTCGCCGGGATCATGGCACGCCAGATGAGCACCTCCATGCGCCAGCTGCGCAACGCGGCCTTCAGTGTTGCCGAGCAGCGTCTGCCGATGCTGGTCGACCAGCTCTCGCGCACGGACCCGGGCCGCGTCGACACCCGTGTCACGCCCATCCCGATCACCACCACGGACGAGATCGGCGAAGTCGCCCGCGCCTTCGACCAGGTCCACCGTGAGGCGGTCCGACTGGCCGCCGAGCAGGCGCTCCTGCGAGGCAACATCAACGCGATCTTCACCAACCTGTCGCGCCGCAACCAGTCGCTGATCGAGGGCCAGCTGACCCTGATCACCGACCTGGAGAACAACGAGGCCGACCCGGACCAGCTGGAGAACCTCTTCCGTCTGGACCACCTCGCGACCCGTATGCGCCGCAACGGCGAGAACCTCCTGGTCCTCGCCGGCGAGGAGCCCGGCCGCCGCTGGGACCAGCCGGTGCCCCTCGTGGACGTCCTGCGCGCCGCCTCCTCCGAGGTGGAGCAGTACGAGCGCATCGAGCTCTCCGGCGTCCCGGAGGCCGAGATCCACGGCCGCGCCGTGACCGACCTCGTGCACCTGCTCGCCGAGCTGCTGGAGAACGCCACCACGTTCTCCTCCCCGCAGACCAAGGTTCGCGTGACCGCAACCCGTCTCCCCGACGGTCGGATCATGGTCGAGATTCACGACAAGGGCATCGGTCTCACCGCCGAGGACTTCGCCGACATCAACCACAAGCTGGCCAACCCGCCGACCGTGGACGCCGCGATCTCGCAGCGCATGGGTCTGTTCGTGGTCGGCCGACTGTCCGACCGGCACGGCATCCGCGTCCAGCTCCGCCCCTCCGGCGAGCAGGCCGGTACGACCTCCCTGGTCATGCTCCCCGACGCGATCACCCACGGTGGTGGCGGCGGCGAACAGCACCTTCAGCGTGACGAGTTCACCGTCTCGCAGATCATCCCGGAGCAGCAGGCCTTCCAGCCGGAGCAGGCCTTCCAGGCCCAGCAGCCGCTGCGCACCGCGGCCGAGCTCGGCTTCGACGACAGCCGCTACACGGAAGTCCCCGACGACATCCGCGAACTGGACCCCGTAGGCCGCTCGCTGATGCGCGAGGAGCGCCGTGCGGCCCTGGAGGCCCAGGCACAGGGCCAGCCGGAGGCCATCGAGCCCCCGCGGTACCAGGATGACTTCGAGGTGCCCCAGCAGGCCTACGACAACGGACAGCCGTCGTACGACAACGGCCGGCCCGCGTACGAGGAGCAGCAGGCGACGTACGACCAGCAGACGGCGTACGAGGAACCGCAGCAGGCGACGTACGACGAGTCGTACTTCCCGTCGAACGGCGGCTACCCGGAGCCCTCGTATGCGGAACCGGTCCAGGGGGAGCACTCCGGGGCCCGTGGCGCCGCGCAGGACGCCTTCTCCGGCTTCGAAAAGCCGTCCCACCAGGACGATTGGCCGCAGCAGGACGGGTACCAGAACGGTTACCGGTCCGAGTACGCTCCGGAAGCGGAATCCACGCAGGCCGCTGACGCAGGTGAGCAGGACCGCGTAGGCTTCAGCCGTCCGGGGCCGGCACCTTCCGCCCCGCACGCGCTGACTGACTCCGGGCTGCCGCGCCGCGGATCCGCCCCGAGCGGCACCAACGGCCAGCGGCCCGTCGGCCAGGGGTCCCAGGTATCGCCTGCGGCCACCCCGGGCAACGACGACTGGCGTTCGTCCAACGACGACCGCTGGCAGCGCGCCGAGCAGCTCAAGAAGCCCAAGGCGGGTGGAGTCACCTCTTCCGGCCTGCCGCGGCGGGTACCCAAGGCCAACCTGGTCGAGGGAACCGCGGAATCGACCCCACAGGGCGGCCCCCAGGTCTCCCGTGCTCCTGAGGACATCCGGGGCAGGCTGAGCAACCTGCGCCGCGGCGTGCAGCAGGGGCGCAATGCAGGTAGTGACACGAACGGCCAGGCCACCGGGAATCCTCGCGGTGGGCCTGACAGCACCTACAACCAGGAGCGTTAGTGTGAGCCCGATGAGCCAGGCGGCGCAGAACCTGAACTGGTTGATCACCAACTTCGTGGACAACACCCCTGGGGTGTCCCACACGGTGGTGGTCTCCGCCGACGGACTCCTTCTGGCGATGTCCGAAGGCTTTCCCCGTGACCGCGCCGACCAGCTCGCGGCCGTCGCGTCCGGTCTGACCTCGTTGACCGCGGGAGCTTCCCGCATCTTCGAGGGCGGCAGTGTGAACCAGACAGTTGTGGAGATGGAGCGAGGATTCCTCTTCATCATGTCCGTATCCGATGGTTCATCACTCGCGGTCCTTGCACACCCCGAAGCGGACATCGGCCTCATCGGGTACGAGATGGCCCTTCTGGTGGACCGTGCAGGTACGGTCCTGACCCCGGACCTTCGAGCGGAGCTCCAAGGGAGCCTTCTCAACTAGCAGACAGACCGTGCGTTTTGGTGTTCCGTGGCCGTAAGGTTTCGGGACGCGGTCCCACAGTGATGGGTACCCGGCACAGTCGGAGGAGGAGAAAGTGGCAACACCCCCAGGCGGTTCGTCTTCGGGCAACTGGTCGTACGGCCCCGGCCAGGGGCAGGGCCAGGGTGACGGTTCTCAGAACCCGAACCGGTTCAACTTCCCCTCCGCGCCCAGCCACCGTGGCCAGCCGTACGCGCCCCAGGGCCCCCAGGGTCCTGGTCCCTCGCCGTACGACCAGCCTTCGGCGCCGCGCATCCAGCCTGTGCAACCGCAGCGACGCACCCCAGAGGCGGCGCCCGCGGGGTCTTCGAACAACCCTCTGGTGCGCCCGTATGCCATGACGGGCGGCCGCACCAGGCCCCGCTACCAGCTCGCCATCGAGGCGCTGGTGCACACCACCGCACAACCGCACCAGATGCAGGGCCAGTTGCCCGAACATCAGCGGATCTGCAACCTCTGCCGGGAGATCAAGTCGGTGGCCGAAATCTCGGCGCTGCTGACGATCCCTCTCGGCGTGGCCAGGATTCTCGTCGCCGACTTGGCGGAGGCGGGCCTGGTCGCCATCCATCAGCCCGGCGGCGACGAGAACGCCGGCGGCCAGCCAGACGTGACTTTGCTCGAAAGGGTGCTCAGTGGACTTCGCAAGCTCTAGCGGAGGGCCTTCCCGCTCCACCACGTCCGCGAAGATCGTGGTGGCGGGCGGCTTCGGCGTGGGCAAGACCACGTTCGTCGGCGCCGTCTCGGAGATCAACCCGCTGCGCACCGAGGCCGTGATGACGTCTGCTTCCGCGGGCATCGACGACCTCACGCACACCGGAGACAAGACGACGACCACCGTCGCCATGGACTTCGGTCGTATCACCCTGGACCAGGACCTGATCCTGTACCTGTTCGGCACCCCCGGCCAGGACCGCTTCTGGTTCATGTGGGACGACCTGGTTCGCGGCGCCATCGGCGCCATCGTTCTGGTCGACACCCGCCGTCTCGCCGACTGCTTCCCCGCGGTCGACTACTTCGAGAACAGCGGGCTGCCGTTCGTCATCGCCCTCAACGGCTTCGACGGAAACCAGCCGTACAACCCGGAGGAAGTCCGGGAGGCGCTGCAGATCGGTCCGGACGCGCCGATCATCACTACGGACGCCCGGCACCGTGCGGACGCGAAGAGCGCGCTGATCACGCTGGTCGAGCACGCTCTCATGGCTCGCCTGCGCTAGCGCGTCCGCGCGACGAGCGCAGAAGGGGCGCCCTCTCCATTCCGGTGGAGAGGGCGCCCCTTTCTTTCGTGGGTCCCTTCGCAGGACCTTCCCTGGGGCCCTTCGTGGGACCTTTCGTGGGTCCCTTCGTAGGACCTTCCCTAGGGCCCTTTGTGGGACCTTTCGTAGGACAGGGAAAGGGCCCGCTCCTCAGGGAGCGGGCCCTTCCTCGTGCTTGAGCGGCGCAGCCTAGCCGTGCCAGCTGTGCGGGGCGCGGAAGCCCGGCTCGCGCTCCAGGCGACGCCAGCCGGCCTTCGCTCGGCCGCGGTGGGTCGGGGTGGTGTCCGGCTGGGCGGCGGCGCGGGCCAGGAGGATGGCCGCGATGGCGGCGACTTCCTCGGGCTCGGCGTGGCCCTTCTCAACGCGGATGTCAGGGGTGTCCATAGGTTTCAGTCTCCGTGAGAGAGGTTTCCGCGGCACTGCCGCGGAGGATCCGCAGGGTTACTGCGGGGGGTTGCCGTGCTTGCGGGAGGGCAGGTCGGCGTGCTTGGTGTGCAGCATCGCCAGTGAGCGGATGAGGACTTCGCGGGTTTCGGCGGGGTCGATGACGTCGTCGACCAGGCCGCGTTCGGCCGCGTAGTAGGGGTGCATGAGCTCGGCCTTGTACTCCTTGACCATGCGTACGCGCATGGCCTCGGGGTCGGCGGCCTCGGCGATCTGCCGGCGGAAGATGACGTTGGCCGCGCCCTCCGCGCCCATCACCGCGATCTCGTTCGTGGGCCAGGCGTAGGTGAGGTCGGCCCCGATGGACTGGCTGTCCATGACGATGTAGGCACCTCCGTACGCCTTCCTGAGGATGAGCGAGATCCGCGGCACCGTCGCGTTGCAGTACGCGTACAGCAGCTTCGCGCCGTGCCGGATGATCCCGCCGTGCTCCTGGTCCACACCGGGGAGGAACCCGGGGACGTCCAGGAGGGTGACGATCGGAATGTTGAAAGCGTCGCACATCTGGACAAAGCGCGCAGCTTTTTCCGAGGCCTCGATGTCCAGGACGCCGGCGAGGGTCTGCGGCTGGTTGGCGACGATGCCCACCACCTGGCCGTCCAGGCGGGCCAGCACGCACATGATGTTGCGGGCCCAGCGCTCGTGGACCTCGAGGTAGTCGCCGTCGTCGACGAGTTCCTCGATGACCTTCGCCATGTCGTACGGGCGGTTGCCGTCCGCCGGGACCAGGTCCAGCAGGATCTCGCCACGCCGGTCGGCCGGGTCCTCGGAGGCGACGCGCGGCGGGTTCTCGCGGTTGTTCTGCGGCAGCATCGACAGGAGGTAGCGCACCTCGGCGATGCAGGTCTCTTCGTCGTCGTACGCGAAGTGGCACACGCCGGAGGTCTCGGCGTGCACGTCCGCGCCGCCCAGGCCGTTCTGGGTGATCTCCTCGCCGGTGACCGCCTTGACGACGTCGGGGCCGGTGATGAACATCT